>JBGPNU010000087.1:0-10717 GCA_041487675.1 Binatus sp. (SeqCode) | reverse complement strand
ATCGCGACGTCGCTTTCGCCTGCTCGTGCGATCTGCCGCTGCTGAATTCCGACGTTGCCGCAGGACTGGTCGCGATGCTCGATAACTTTGACGCGGTAATTCCGGAAGTCGGCGGCAAGCTGCAGCCGCTGCACGCGGTCTATCGGAAGGTTTGCGCAAATGCGCTCGCGGCGCTCGCGGCGAGCGGAGAGAAGCGGCTAACCGCCAACGCCGGCGCGCTCAACGCGAGAAGAGTCGGCGAGCGCGAGCTCAGAATGATCGATCCCGAGCTCAGCAGCTTCTTCAATGTGAATACGCCCGACGATTACCAGCGCGCACTCAAGATGGCCGGCCTCGCCGGATAAATCCGCCCTAAGCGCCCGGCATCCACCTGAGAATCGGACGACGCGCGGCCTCCGCCTCGTCCACGCGCGAGACCGGCAGCGTCTGCGGCGCATTCTTCACGCGCGCGGGATCGTTCAGCGCTTCGTCGTAAATCCGCTCCATCGCGTCGATGAAACGGTCGAGGATTTCCTTGCTCTCGGTCTCGGTCGGCTCGATCATCAGCGCACCCGGCACCACCAGCGGGAAATAGATCGTCGGCGGATGGATTCCGAAATCGAGCAGACGCTTGGCGATCTCGAGCGTGCTGACATCGGCGCGCTTCTCGAGGTCGTGCGACAGCACGCATTCATGCATCGAAGGCTCGCCGCTCGCGCTCGGAAAGTGCGGTTGAAGCCGGGTGCGCACGTAGTTCGCGCCGAGAATCGCGAGCCGGCTCGCCATTCCGAGACCGTCGCCACCGAGCGCGAGGATGTACGCGTACGCACGCACGATCATTCCGAAGTTGCCATGAAACGAGCGCAACCGCCCGATCGAATCGGGGCGGTCGGTGTCGAATTCATAGGCGGTGCCGGAGTGCTTCAAGCGTGGCATCGGCAAAAATGGCTCGAGATGTTTCTTGACGGCGACCGGGCCGGCTCCGGGACCGCCGCCGCCGTGCGGTGTCGAGAAGGTCTTGTGCAGATTAAGCTGCACGATGTCCGCGCCCATGTGCCCCGGCTTGGCAACTCCGAGCAGCGCGTTCATGTTCGCGCCGTCGAGGTAAAGCAGCGCGCCGCGCTCATGCAGGATCGCGGCAATCTCCTGGATCTGCGGCTCGAAAATTCCAAGCGTGTTTGGATTCGTAACCATCATCGCGGCCACGTCGTCATCCACGAGCCGGCGAACTTCCGCCGCTTCCAGGTAGCCGCGGCGGTTCGATTTGGCGACCACGACCTGGAAGCCGGCGAGCGTGCAGCTTGCGGGATTGGTTCCATGCGCCGTGTCCGGGATGATCACCTTGTGACGCACTTCGCCGCGCTTGCGATGATATGCGCGGATCATCAGCAAGCCGGTCAACTCGCCCTGCGCTCCCGCCGCGGGATGCATCGACACGGCGTCCATCCCGGTAATCTCCGCGAGCGCCGCTTCCATCCGCGCGATTAGTTCAAGCGCACCCTGTGCAAGATGGGCCGGCGTCGCCGGATGAAGTCCGGCCAGCCCCGGCAGCGCAGCCAACTCGTCATTGACCACCGGGTTGTACTTCATCGTGCACGAACCGAGCGGATAGAACTGGAGCGCCTGCGCGAAGTTCAGCTGCGACAGACGCAGAAAATGACGCAGCACTTGCGGCTCGCTGAGTTCAGGGAATCCGGGCAGATTCTCACGGCAGAGCTCCGGGCCAAGGATTTCGGCGCCGCGCCGCGCGCCATCAGCTCGCGGCGACGGGTCGGCGCCGCGCCGCCCATCGGATGAAAGCTCGAAAATGAGCGGCACTCCGGCCACCGGTTCAGTCCTGATCGGGGTCGAAGAAGTCTCGTCTTCCGTGACGACCACGATTCTGCCCGCGCTTGCCATCACCGCACCTCCGCAATCGCCGCCGCGAGCCGGCCAAACTCGTCGCTCCGATTCATTTCCGTGACCGATACCAAGAGCGCATCGGAAAGTTCCGGATAGTCATTGCCGAGTGCAATGCCGGCGAGCACTTGTTTGCGCTCGGCCGCTTTCAGAGCAATCGAGGGGCTGGGTACCTGCAACGCAAACTCGTTGAAGAACGGTCCCGAGAAGCGTCGATGAATTCCCGCGGCTTCCAGCACCTCGACTGCCCGATGCGCCAACTCGACGTTTTGCTCCGCCAGATCGCGCAGCCCATTCCGGCCCATCAGGGAGAGATAGACCGTCGCGGCCAGCGCGCACAGAGAATGATTGGTGCAGATGTTGGAAGTCGCGCGCTCGCGCCGGATATGCTGCTCGCGAGTCGCGAGGGTCAGGCAGAATGCACGGCGACCGTCACGATCCCTGGTCTGGCCGACCAGCCGGCCCGGCATCTGTCGCAGATGCGTCATTCGCGCCGCCATGAAGCCCAGCCCCGGCCCGCCGAATTGAAGCGGCAGCCCGAAACTCTGCCCCTCGCCGACCGCAATATCGACTCCGAGCTCGCCCGGCGCGCGAAGCAGGCCGAGCGCGATGCCCTCCGCGGTGGCCGAAATCGCGACGCCGCCCGCGCGATGCGTCATATCCGCGATCGCGCCGAGCGGTTCGATGATGCCGAACGCGTTGGGATAGCCGGTCACGGTGCATAGCAGGCGGTCGTTCGCGATTCGATCAAGCGCAACCGCGCTGGTCGCGCCGGTGGTCTCGTCGAACGGAACTTCGACGATTTCGATTTCACCGAGCGCGCTCAGGTAGGTGCGAATCGTCGCGCGATATTCGGGCCACAGCGCTCGCGAAAGCGCGACGATCGATCGTTTCGGCATCAGCCGATGAGCCATCAGCACCGCCTCGGCCGCGGCCGACGCGCCGTCGTACATGCTGGCGTTGGCGACTTCCATCGCGGTCAACTGAGTGATGAGGGTTTGGAATTCGAAGATTGCCTGCGTGGTGCCCTGGCTGGCCTCGGCTTGGTAGGGCGTGTAGCTGGTCGCGAACTCGGCGCGCGCAATAACCGCGCGCACCGCGGCGGGAATGTAATGGCGGTAGTAGCCCGCGCCGAGGAAGTTTGCGAAACCCGAGGCGCCGGCGTTGCGCGCCGCGAGTGCGGAAATTTCAGCGACCACATCGGCCTCGGTCCGTCCCGGTTCGAGATTGATCGTCGCGGTCGCGCGCAAATTGGCCGGCACATGCGCGATGAGGTCATCGAGGTGTTTCGCGCCGATAGTAGCGAGCATCGCCGCGATATCGGTTTCGGTATGTGGCATGAATCTCATGCGATCTACTTTTCCTCCGTCCAGCGCCGCCTCCGCCTACGAATAATTCAATCACAAGCTCGCAGTTGATGCCGCTTGCGAATCGTCCCGGCGATAAAAGGGACGTCGCACCACGGTCGCGGGAATTTTGCGGTTTCTAATCTCGATTTCGAGCGAGTCGCCCAATGCCGGCGCCCGGTTCGCGCCGCCGGCCGCCACGTAAGCCATCGCGATCGGTCTCTGAATCGACGGTGCATACGATCCGCTGGTCACCATGCCGGACTCGAGACCACCTCGAAAGACCCGGTAGCCCTGCCGCGCGATGATCCTGCCGTCGTCGGTGCGGAGCCCAATCAATGTTTTCCGGGTCCCGCCTCGATGCTGAGCCGCCAGCGCCGGCTCGCCGATAAACGGGCGTCCGAGCTTGACGAAGGGCGCCAATCCCGCTTCGAGTGGCGACGAACTCCGATCGAGTTCGTGACCATAGAGTGGCAGGCCCGCTTCGAGCCGGAGCGTGTCGCGCGCGCCGAGGCCGACCGGTTTGATTCCCGCGCTCGCCCCGGCGTCGAGAATCGCTTCGAACAATTGCGCCGCGCCGGTGTTTTCCACGAACAGCTCGAAGCCGTCTTCTCCGGTGTAGCCGGTTCGCGCCGCGAGACAGGTAATTCCCGCGACTTGCCCACTCGCCACCCCGAAGCGCGCGACCTTTGCGATCGGGAAATCCGCGAGCGCCGCCAATATCGCGGCCGCGGACGGTCCCTGCACCGCTACCAACGCGGTCGCGTCGCTCCGATCTTCGAACTCAGCGCGGCCGCGGTTGAGTCCGAGAATCCAATCGCGATCGGCCGCGATATTCGAAGCGTTCACGCATAGCATGTAGCGCTCGGTCCCGAGCCGATAGACTATAAGGTCGTCGATGGTGCCGCCGTCCTCCGCGCACATGAGCGTGTAATGCGCCTGGCCGGCCTTGAGCCGCGCTGCGGAGTTGGTAAACGCCCGCTCGATCGTCTCGAGCGCATGCGGTCCGCGGATTTCAAACTCACCCATATGGCTCAGATCGAAGATTCCCGCCGCCGCGCGGACCGCAAGATGCTCCTCGATAATCCCGCTGTAACTGACGGGCATCTCGAAACCACCGAAAACCGTCATCCGTGCGCCGAGTTTTTGGTGAAGGTCGAACAGGACAGTGCGCTTGGGCACATTCATCAGCGCGAAAATCTTAACAAACCCGATTATGGCGGACGAGACAAGCTCGCGTGATCTGCCAACAGCGGCGCGCCGGATGTCCACAGCGGCTTGCCCGGTTTGGTGCGGTGCTATAATCGACTGATACCTCGTATGGCTGCGATCATCATGGACGGCCGGGCGCTGAGTGCGCATCTGATGCCCGAGTTGCGCGCCAACGTCGATGTGCTCAAAAGCAAGTTTGGATGCACGCCGTCGCTCGCCGCGATCATGGTCGGCGACGATCCCGCCTCGCGCCAATACGTCAAGAACAAGCAGCGGGCCGCGGCGGAACTCGGATGCGAGAGCCGCACGATCCGGATGACGATGGCCGAGGCCGGCACCGACGCGTTACTCGAGGTGATCGGGAATCTGAACGACGACCCGCGAATCAACGCCATCTTGATTCAAGTGCCGCTGCCCGAGTCGGTCGATCGCTTCCGGCTCTTTGATGCGATCCGTTACGACAAGGACCTCGACGCGGTCGGCTCCTCCAGCGTCGGCGGATTTTACCGCGGTCAGTGGGGACGCTTTATTCCGTGTACTCCGCGCGGAGTTCTCACTCTGCTCGACTACTACAAGGTGCCGGTCGATGGCGCGCGTGCGGTCGTAATAGGACGCAGCGATGTCGCCGGCAAACCGACCGCGCTGATTTTAGGCGGGCGGCTCCGCAACGCGACCGTCACCTGGTGCCATCGCCATACCCGTGACCTCGGCGCGATCTGCCGCGAGGCGGACATTCTCATCCCATGCGTCGGCGCCGACACCGGGCGGCCATTTCTAATCACCGCCGAGATGGTGAAACCGGGCGCGTGTGTGATTGACGTTGGCGTCCGGCGCGTCGGTCCCGGCCGTTTCATCGGCGATGTGGATTTCGAGGCCGTAAAGAGCGTCGCCGGATGGATTACGCCCAACCCCGGCGGCACCGGCCCGATGACCGTTATGGCCCTGATGCAGAACCTTATCGACGCCGCGCGCTATCAGCACGGTCTCGAACGCGCCCAGTATTCAGTCTAAATCGGTTCCCGCCCGCCACGCCGCCTCGACGTTGCTTTGCGCAATCCTCCGGTTTCACTTAGATTTGCAATTTGCAGCACGGGAAGCAGTCACACAATCAAATGGCATCATCGACCACCGGCTCGAAGACCACCAGCACGAAGGCCACCGTCTCGAACGCGGAGAAATCGGGCAAGCGCACGCTGAGCGACGTCCTGATCGGGCCGCCGCGCGACGTCCGCGATCCCGAAATCTTCCATAGTCTTTCCCTGGTCGCCCTTCTCGCCTGGGTCGGTCTCGGCTCCGACGGCCTGAGCTCATCTTGCTACGGGCCCGAGCAGGCCTTCCTCGCGCTCGGGCATCATCAGTACCTGGCGGTGTTCCTCGCGATGCTCATGGCGCTGACGGTTTTCATTATCTCGGCGTCATATTCGCAAACGATCGATCTGTTTCCGACCGGTGGCGGCGGCTACCTGGTCGCAACCAAGCTGCTCGGTAAAAATTTCGGCCTGGTTTCCGGATCGGCGCTGGTCGTGGACTACGTGCTCACGATCGCGATCTCAATCGCGAGCGGCGCCGACGCGATTTTCAGCTTTATCCCGATCGCGTGGATGCCGTTCAAGTTCTGGCTGTGTCTTCTGGTCGTATTGCTGATGGTCCTGATGAACCTGCGGGGGGTTAAGGAATCGGTGCTATCGCTCCTGCCGATCTTCATCGCCTTCATTCTGATGCATGCGTGGCTGGTCGGCTATGCGATCCTGAGTCGCGCGCCGGAGCTGCCGTCAATCGTCGGCCACGCGGTCAGGGAAGTGCACGCCAGTTCGAACAGCATCGGGATGCTGGCGCTCGCGGTGATTTTCTTCCGCGCCTACAGCCTTGGCGGCGGCACCTATACCGGTATCGAGGCGGTCAGCAACGGCCTGCCGATTCTGCGCGAGCCCCGCGCCGAGACCGGCAAGCGCACCATGATCTACATGGCGCTGTCGCTCGCTTTTATCGCCGGCGGAATACTGCTCGGCTACTTGCTGCTCAACGTCGAAGCCGAGGCCGGCAAGACGCTGAACGCCGTGATGTTCGAGCGGCTTGCCTCCAACTGGAAGTTTTTCGGCCTCCCGATCGGACCATGGATAATCACCTTTGCTCTGCTGACCGAGGGCGCGCTGCTGTTCGTCGCCGCGCAGACCGGCTTTGTGGACGGACCGCGCGTGCTGGCCACGATGGCGTCGGACCGATGGTTGCCGCGGAGATTCTCCAACCTGAGCGCGCGGCTGGTGACCCAAGACGGCGTCATCACGATTGGACTGGCCGCCACCCTGATCCTGATCGGCACCGAGGCCAAAGTTGATTTGCTGGTCGTCCTCTATGCGATCAACGTGTTCGTGACTTTCACGCTCTCGCAACTCGGGATGACCTCGCATTGGTGGATCGAGCGCAAGACCGAAAAGCGATGGCTCCGCAAAATGTGCATCAACGGCGTCGGAACTGTCTTCACCGCAACGATTCTGATGATTACGTTGACGCTCAAGTTCCACGACGGCGGATGGGTAACCGTGCTGATCACGGGCGGCTTGATCTCGCTCTGCATCGTTGTGCGGCGCCATTATGAGCGTGTCTCGAAGGCGATCGAACAGCTCGAAGCCGACATCCTGCCGAAACTGTACGCAGTAAAAAAACTCGAACCCGCCCAGCGCGATCCCGCCGCATCGACCGCCGCCATTCTAGTCAGTGGCTACAACGGTCTCGGCCTCGCGACCCTGATCGCGGTTACCCAGTTATTCAAGGGCGAGTTCCGCAATGTAGTATTCATCGGGGTCGGGGAAGTCGATGCCGCCCTTCTGAAAGGACCCGAAGAGGTGAAAGAACTCGAGAACCGGATGACCGAAGATTTGACTGAGTATTGCCAGTTCGCCGGCGATTTGGGACTCCATTCCGAGTTGCGCGCCGGTCTCGCGCCCGACGTCGTCGTCGAGCTGCGCCGGCTGTGTCTTGAGGTCGCGCACGAATTTCCGCACGTCGTATTCTTTGCCGGCAAATTAATTTTTTCCGACGAGATGGAGGGATTCATCGGCCGCTTCCTGCATAACCATACCTCGGTGGAAATTCAGAATTGGCTCCAGCTTTATGGCTACAGCCTCGTGATTCTTCCGGTCCGCGTTGGCGCAGGTTCGATGGCGATTCCGGCCACCTCGCAAGCCGCCTGACTGCAACCTTCATCGATCCGTCGAAGACGCCGATGTGATTCGCAAGATTCCGGCGTCATTTTGACGCCGATGTGATTCGCAAGATTTCGGCGTCATTTTGACGCCGGTGTGATGCGCAAGATTTCGGCGTCATTTTGACGCCGATGTGATGCGATAAATCGCGAGATGCGGCTGCCGATACGTCTCGACGACCCGGAAGCGATTCGCGTCGGGTAACTCCGACTTCGCGTCATCGCGATCTTTCCAACTCACCAGCCATCCTCCGCGAGCCGCCGATACTCGCTCCGCAATAGTCAATTGCGCTGCATGAGGGTCATTTCCCGGAATAGCTATTCGCGGATTGGTTCCCTTGAAGTAGTAATTGAACGCTACCGAGTAGTAACCGAACGGAAAGCCCGCATCGGCGACGTTCGCTGTGCTACCGTTTGAAACGAACCCCGATTCAAAGAAAACCGGATCCGATGCCGCGCCGCTGGCGGTTACTTGCCGGGCCAGATCTCGCCACGGCTGCGGCTTGGAGCGGGCGAACGGCAGCATGATCAAGCATGCCAGCGCGAAGCCGGCGGCGAGGAGATTGCGCCACTTGATGCTCCACGCGCCGACGACCGCCGCAATCAACAACGACGACGCCGCAAGCGCCGGCGAAAGGTAGCGCGGATTGAGGATCGGATGCAGGATCACTGAGCCGACGATGAATGCCAACGCCGGCAGTCCGGTCCACGCCACGAGCAATCGAATCGGTTCGTCGCCGTCTCGTTCGAGAGATCGGCCGAATATCAGCCACAAGGTCACCGAAGCCGCGACAAGCCCGGCTGCCACTTTGCCCGCAAGCGGGTAGTTGTAAGAGGGACCCATATAGTCCAACGAATGCCCATAAAGCAGGTCCTGACTTTGTCGAATCGCGACGGGCAGGTAAGGGACGAACAAAACAATCGCGAGGATTATCGCCATCCACGCGATCGTATCGCGTCTGCCGCGCGCAAGATCGCGCAGCAATATCGCGGCTTCCGCACCGACGATCAGCAACCCCGCCATGTGCGTGTAGGGCATCGCAGCGCCGAGAATTCCGCAGCCGATTCCGCCCCCGATGCTGGGGTGGGACCGCACCCGCAGCAGCGTCAGCAGATGCGCGAGCGCGACCGCGATGAGCATCGGGTACATTCGCGCCGTGTGCGCGAACACCACCGCGAGCGGATTGAATGCCCACATCGCGGCCGCCGCGAGCGCCGTGCTCTCGTCGAACATTTCGCGTCCGAGCGCGAACACCAGCACCAGCGTCACCAGCGAAAAGATCACTGACATCGAGCGCAGCGAAATTTCACTGAGCCCGAATATCCGCGTGTAGTAATGCAGAACGATGTAGTAGAAGACCTGTTTTCCGGGATCGTGCAGTATCGGCGTTCGCACGATTGCGCCGATTCCCGGCTTCGCCGCCGCCCATGCGCTATACGCCTCGCTCGAGCCGAGCGCGTCGGTACCAAGCTGAAACAAGTACACAAGCGCCGCGACGACAAAGATCGCGGCGAAGATTTGTACCGGCCGCCGCGATAATAATTCCCGGCGCAACGGCTCTGCCCGCCGCGAGCTTACCAGTGGCGATTCGATAGTCGCTGAACCTGCCTGCCGCATCTCCGCTCCACCCACGCTTCGCGCATGACATATAGCGGATTTCGCGCGTGCGCACGATCTGGCCGGATACCCGCGCGATTCCTGATCGCGCGGTAAAGAAAAGTCGCGCGTGCCGTCGCCGCGCACACTCCATTGACTACCACGCTGGGTACTGGCGTAACTGTTCAAAGTCATGTCTGATTTTCTCGAGGCGCCTGCGGAGGTCCAGGGCCGGGTCGCGATGACCCTGCCTCCGATCGAGCGGATCCGCTCGGAAGTGTGGGCGCTCGCATGGCCCGTGATTCTTTCGTTCGGACTCGATTCCATCCTGGGCCTCGCTTCGATGCTGATGGTCGGGCGCCTCGGCGCCGAAGCGGTCGGCGCGGTCGGACTCGCCTCTCAGATTCTCGGCGCGGTGCGCGCCGGTATCGCGGCGGTCGGCACCGGCACGGTGGCCTTGGTCGCGCGTTACATCGGCGCGAGCGATCGCGACAGCGCCGAGGAGGTGCTGAAGCAGTCGGTCGTCTTCGGAGTACTGGTTTCCACCGTCATCGCGATTCCGGTCATCGTTTTCGCGCGCCCGCTGATGGGACTCTTCCAGGTCAAGGGCGCAATGGCCGACATGGGCGCGCGCTATTTGCAAGTCGTGATGCTCTCGGAACCGTTCCAGGGGATCTTTCTGATGTGCGCGTCGGCGCTGCGCGGGGCCGGAGATACGCGCACGCCGCTCTGGATCGGCGGTATCATCGACGTGGTCGCGATTTTTTTTAACTACGTGCTGATCTTCGGCAAGTTCGGATTTCCCGCGCTCGGCGTGGACGGCTCCGCGGTCGCGACCCTGCTCGCGATATCGATCGGCGGGATGCTGTTCTTCTACGCGTTGTCGATCGACGGGATGGTTCTGAACTTCCGATGGAAGGGGCTGTGGCCCGACTTCGGCCTCGGCAGGCGAATCCTTAGTGTCGGCAATCCCGCCGCGATCGAGCAGTTGATAATTCAGTTCGGCTTCGTCGCCTACGTCGGGTTCGTCGCCCGCTACGGCGAAAAAGAAGTCGCCGCGTATTTCATCGGCGTGCGCATCCTGGCGCTCTCATTCCTGCCGGGCTTCGGATTTTCGGCGGCGTCGGCAACCCTGGTTGGCCAGGGCCTCGGCGCCGGCGACCCCAAGTTCTCGCGCAAGGCGGGATGGGAATCGACTGGTATGGCGATCGTACTGATGACCGCGATGGGCCTGCTATTCATCGTCTTCGCACATCAGATCGCGGCGCTCTTCATCGACGACAAATAGGTTATCGAGTACACCGTGCAGTTCATGTACGCGCTCGCGGCCGCGCAGCCGCTGATGGCTATCGACTGGACGATTACTGGCGCGCTGCGCGGCGCCGGCGATTCCCGGTTTCCGCTCTACGGATCGCTGGCCGGCTTTTACGGGATGCGGCTCGCGCTCACGATTCTGATTTCGTACTACGGCGGCAGCATCGT
>JBGPNU010000086.1:0-10724 GCA_041487675.1 Binatus sp. (SeqCode) | reverse complement strand
TCTTTCTCGATAATCGGCTTCAGTTCGATTTCAAGTTGGTTGACGTCGAATTGCGGCGTGCGATGCCATTCCAGCTCGAGGTACCAGCCGAAATCGACGGGCAGTTGCCCCTGCTCGAACAGGCTGCCGCGCAGACGAAACTTTGAGCCCGCGTATTGAAACGAATCCGCGTTCGGATGCGCGAGATTCAGATACGCGGCGCCTTCCACCCGGTCGCTGAGGCCATAAGTGAATTCGAGCGCCGTGCGATACATCGCATTGCTCGGGAAATCGCCGCTCGAGGTGCCGGCATTACCGTGGTCGTGACCGCTCGGCACAAAGCTGTTCAGCGATTCGAATTCGGACACGCCCTTGCCCACGGTCTGGTAGGGATAGACCTCGAACTCGAAGGGATCGACCTGCGCGGCCGTATCCGAGGCGATCAGCAATAGCGATACGACGAAAAAAATCGCGCGAACAGTCACCGCGCGGTCCGTCGCGTCATCTTCATCGGCCGATTCAAGTCCGAGCGGATCAGCGCGAAACAATTTCGCCACTGGCCGCGCCGTGGCTGAAATCGTCGAAGAACTGGTAGGTACCGGGCGCGAGTCCCGGGATATACACCGTGACGGTCTGGCCGGGTTGAACGACCCGCTCGCGATGCAGTTCGAAGCTCTCGAATTCCACGGCGGCATCGCCGGCGTTGGTTACCCGTAGTTTGACGGGGGTATTGGCGGGGATCGTAAGGCGGACCGGCTCGACGGTGCCGTGACTAAATCTGAGCTGCGAAGAATCATCGGCGGCGCGCGACGGCGCTGCAAAGATCACGAGCATCGCGAGGGCAGTGACTGTGGTTACGACGGTTTTCGGGGTGCAGGTGTGGGTGAAAGTATGAAAGGACATTGGATGGTCACCGGCTCCTGAGATTGAGAATGATTCTCAATTACACTACTGGCGCCTCACCTGTCAACTCCACCAAATCGGCGCTTCGGCTGTCAGTAGCGAGCACGACGGCACCGAATCCCAGTCCGCAGCCGCCACTTTGAGCGAGATATTCCTTAATCGCTCTATGCAGTATCTAAACGCTGTTTCCAGAGTTCTCCCCGACTAACGCGAGATTTTTCTTGACTACCGGAGAGTGGGCAGCTAATCCATAAGGCCTGTTGTGCAATCCGATGGCGGTTCGTGCAACCTGTTACTGTTTAATTTGATCGATGGGATTGCGTGCGGTGGAGAAGGCGTTGGTCGGGACGAAGCTGTTGTCGAATCGTATAGGACGGTCAATCGCGGCGATTGCGCTGACGATCGCGCTCGGCCTTGGAGCTGCGCCGAGCGCGTGGTCCGAGACCCAGTTGCCGTTCCCCCGTCCGGCCTCGATCGAGCCCAACATAAAGTTCTGGGTCGATGTTTTTACCGCATATTCCGAGCGCGATTTTATTGTGGTCGATCGCGACAACGTCTGGCGCACTTACCAGGTGTATCATCTGCCGGGTGAGGGTCAGCCGACGCGCGGAGATATCGAATGGGCAAACGCCTACCTCAAGGTAAAGTACGCCGACATCCTTAACCGCCTCGCCTCGGGCCGCGAACCTTCCGACTATGAAGAGCGCCGGGTCGCCGCGATGTTCAAGGGCGAGCCGGCCGGCGCCTATGCCAATGCCGCGCAAAATTTGCGCGTGCAGGAGGGCCTCTGCGAGCAGTTCCACGAGGGATTGCTGCGCAGCCGCTACTACCGTCCGACGATGGAAAGGATTTTCCGCACCGCCGGCCTGCCGCCGGAACTGGTGACGCTCGCGCACGTCGAGTCGGGCTTCCACGGCGGTTCGCGATCGAGTGCCGGCGCGGTCGGGATCTGGCAATTCACGCGTAACACTGGAAAGCACTACATGAAGATCACGCGCTACCACGATGATCGCCTGAACCCGGACCGCGAGACGGTCGCCGCCGCCAAGCTGCTCCGCTCCAACTACGACACTCTGGGCGACTGGCCGCTTGCAATCACGGCCTACAACTACGGGACCGGCGGAGTGGCGCGCGCCGCGGGGATTTACGGCGGCGATTACTGTCAGATGGTTCAGCACTACCAAGGGCCGCATTTCGGATTCGCGGTAAAGAACTATTACGCGGAGTTCCTGGCCGCGATGCAGGTGCATCGCTACGAGGACAAGTACTTCCCCGGTATCGAGGACGAGGCCTCCATTCGTCCGGCGCCGATCAAGACCGATTTCGCGCCGCCCAAGCGCTCCGGGAAGTCGCACACGTCACATCTTCACCACACTTCCGCGAAGACCCATCATTCGAAAAAGACTGTCGCCCAGAAAACCTGAGCCCTATCCACTCACGCTCGCGAACTCGCCTCTGCGACCTTGGTGCGCGGACTGATCGCGCGGTAGCTCGGGCGCTCGCGGAGTCGTTTTAGATACGCTTGCACCCTGGGGAACGCGTCGAGCTTCATCGCGTCCACTTCGAGCACCATCGCGAGCGCCATCATCGGTACGTCGGCCAACGAAAATTCTCCGCACGCGTAGCCGCCGGCGCTGGATTTGCCGAGCACCCGTTCGAGATACGGCAGATCGCGCGTGCGCAGGATCTCGCGGCCCTTTTCCATCGCCTCGGCGTTGCGCTTGGCCGGCTCGCTCCAATAGGGCATCCAAATGAGGGGCAGGCTTCCGATCAGCATCGCCTCGTCGGCGAAATTTTCGAGCTCGCGCACGCGCATCCGGAGCGTTGGGTCGGAGGGCATCAGGCGCGGCGGTCCGTAGCGCTCCTCCAGGTACTCGTCGATCACGGTGGAGTCGAAAATCGTGAGTTCGTCGTCTTCCAGGTACGGGACCTTGCCGAGCGGATGCTTCGCGAGCACCTCGGGCGGTTTCTTCCAGAGATTTCCCGGCGGCAGATTCTCGATCCGATAAGGGAGATTTTTTTCCTCGAGTACGACCTTGGTCTTGGATGCGTGCGTCGAGCGCAGCGTGCCCCAGGGATAATCACGTTCGGTGGTGTAAAGAACGATCACGGCGCAACTCCTCCGCTCAAGATTCAGCCCGCCAAGTGTAACATCGCGTCTATCGGTGCGGCCAATCGCGGCGCGCATGGCGAAGGCGCCTCTGTTATCGTTTCAATGATGCCACGCCGGTCCGCCCAATCTCCGGAACTGACGGTTCTCGCCGATCGCTTGAAGCGGCGGCTGGGTAATTTTCGCCTCGCCGAACATGCGCTCGCGGCGGTTACGATGCGCGCGCCGGACGAAAGATTGGCGCTCGCGTTCCTGCTCAAGCTCGCCGAGGATTCCGCCGACGTGCTGAAAAGCGTCCTTCGAGATCGCGCCGCCGGAGACGACCTTGTCTTTTGCCTTGGCTCTTCGGAACTGATCGCGACCGAACTGTCTTCGGCCGGAGCGCGATGGGGCGAAGTGTTCCTCGATGCGCGCGCTGCGACCGTGGAAGGGCTGCTCGCGGCGATGCGACACGATAACTCCTCGCACGACGCGCCGGATCGTCAGCGCGCAGCCGCGGAGCTTGGCCGATTCATGCGCCGGATGCTGGTACGGGTCGCGATTGCCGACCTGCTCGATCGGATCGGCGTCGCGGACACGGCGCGCGCAATGTCGGAGCTGGCCGATGAATGTATCCGCACGGCGCTCGGTCTCGCGATGCGTTTTCTCGGCGAGCGAGCGGCCGATGCCGGCGGTTTCTGCGTGCTTGCGATGGGCAAGCTCGGGGCGCGCGAGCTGAACCTGAGCTCGGACGTCGATCTGATTTATCTTCACGAGCCTTCGGGCTCTCCCGGCGGATCCGAAACCGCGGCGCGCCTGGGCGAATGGTTCACCGAGATTTTGTCCGCCGGATGCTTCCGAATCGACTTGCGCCTGCGTCCGGGCGGCCGGTTCGCACCGCTGGTCACGCCTATCGAAGGAGCCATCGGATATTACCAGAGCCTCGGCCAGACTTGGGAACGTGCGGCGCTGCTGCGTGCGCGGCCGGTCGCCGGTGCGCTCAAAATCGGACATCAACTGCTCGCCGAGCTCGGCCGCTTTGTATTTCGAAGCTACCTGGACTTCGACACCTTGCGCGATTTGCGCGCGATGAAGCGGCAGATCGAGGCCGAACTGCGAACGCCTGCGATGGTCGAGCGCAACATCAAGCTCGGCCGCGGCGGAATTCGCGAGCTGGAATTTATCGTGCAAGCGCTGACCCTGATCTACGGCGGACGCGATCGGCGGCTTCGAATCGGCGGGACTGTCGCCGCGCTGGAGACGCTCGATTCGCTCGACTACATCCCGTCCGCGCGAGCGCACGAGCTTGCCGATGCGTACCTGTTTCTGCGCGACGTCGAGCACAAGCTGCAAGTTGTCGCGGGTCTGCAAACGCACGTGCTCCCGGACAGCGAGAGCGGGATGCGCGCGCTTGCGGCGCGAATGGGTTTCGGCAAGGAGGCCCGAGCGCTCGAGGAATTCAGCGCGCGGCTTGGATCTCATCGCGCACTGGTCGCTATGCAATTCCGCGAGACGCTGGCAGGCGGCGACGAGGAATCCATCCGCTCGGTTTCCGATACTGCCGAGTCGGCGTGGAATTCGGCCCACGATCCCGACGCCTCGACGCCGTATCTGAGCGAGCTTGGCTTCGCGCGGCCCGACGAAAGCGCCCGCCATCTCGAGCTGCTCGCGCGCGGTCCCTCGCATGCTCCAACCAGTCCGCGGCGCCGCGAATTGCTCGAGCGGCTCGGACCGATCCTCCTCGACGAGATTGGCCGGCTTCCCGATCCCGACCTGGCGCTGCTGAACCTCGCCGAGTTTATCGCCGCGATTGGCGCGCGCACCTCGTTTCTGGCCTTGCTCGAGCAGCATCCAGCCACGCGGCGAATCCTGCTCCGGCTGTTTGCGTCGAGCGCGTATCTTTCGACAATTTTTATCCGCCATCCCGATATGCTGGACACGCTCGTGCGCTCGGACCTGGTCAGGGTGCGGCGCGAGCGGACCGAACTCGGCGCTGAAATCGCCGGGCAGATGGCTGCGAGTCCGGATTTTGAGAGCAAGCTCGACGCTCTGCGCGCGTTTCGGCATCAGGAATTCCTGCGTATCGCAATTGCCGATCTGGCAGGCGATCTCGAACTGTTCGAGGTCGAACGCGAGCTCACAAATCTCGCCGAGACGGTGCTCGACGAAGCGATGGCGCTGGCGCGAATTCAGACCGAGGCGCGTTTCAAGATTCCCGAAACGATGCGGCTGTGTGCTATTGCGATGGGCCGGCTCGGCGCGGGCGAGATGTCGTACAACTCCGACCTCGACCTGATTTTCGTTTACGACGACCGCACCGAAGTGGCCGCGGCGAGCCGCGAGATCGCGTCGCGAATCGCGCAGAAGTTAATCGCAATACTCGAATCGCGCACGCGCGAAGGATACGCGTACAAACTCGATCTGCGGCTCCGCCCGTCGGGCAACGCGGGTCCACTGGTCACCTCGCTGGAGGGCTTCCGAGATTACCATCGCCAAAGTTCGGCGGTTTGGGAGCGGCAGGCGCTGGTGCGCGCGCGCGTGATAGCCGGCGACCCAACGCTTGGCCGGTTGGTCGAAGCGACGCGCGAGGAGTTCGTCTTCGGGCGCGGGCTCAGCCGAGTCCAAGTCGCGGAGATTGCGGCGATGCGCGCGCGGATGGAGAACGAGATCGGCGCCGAGGACAAGACGCGCCTCAATATCAAGCAAGGCCACGGCGGGTTGGTGGATGTGGAGTTTCTGGCGCAAATGATGGCGCTGCGCCATGGCCATCGTCATCGCGAGCTGCGCGTCCGCGACACTATGGGACTCCTGAACGCGCTCGACAAACTTCATTTGCTCGCGCATACCGACGCGGTCACGATCGAAGACGACTACCGTTTTCTGTCGCGGCTCGAAAATCGGCTCAGGATCGAGAGCGACCGGCCCGCGTGGGCGCTGCCGACCTCGCCCGCCGCGCTTAGACCGCTCGCGCGCCGGATGGGATTCGAAGGCGCGGACGGCGCAGCCCGTCTGCTCGCCGAGCTTGCTGAGCGTCGCGATCGGATCCGCGAGATCTTCGAGCGCTACTTCGCCGCCGAGCAGGCACGCGCTTAAGGCATGACGAGCGCGCTTTTCCAGCTTATTCGAAATCGAGCTTAACGCCTGCGACGAAAGTCACCGGCGGCGCCTTAAATCCAAATGCCTCCGAATAATTGCGGTCGATCATATTGGATACGCGCGCGAAGACCTCCTCGTTGTGCACGAAGTTGAGCGGCATTCCGAGCGTGTACGACACGACCGCATCGACACGATGATACGCCTGGTGATTCAGAATCGGGGTTACGAACGAGGTAGTGATGTCGTCGCGATCGCCGACGAAGATGTAGTTCACGTTAGCCATGATGCGATCATGCGGCAGGAAATTTTCGCCGCGCTGGTATTGAAGCAGCGCGGACGCAGTATGCTTGGCGACCCGAAGCGGACGCGCGGTCGAGCCCACCGCGTCCTTGTGAGTCTCGTCGAGGATGGTCACGCTGCCGCCGAGCGTCAGTCCCTTAACTATGGTGACGCTGGGAACGATCTCGACGCCCTGCGTATCGACGCGGCCGGCATTTCCCGCCTGCGAGCCGAAGAAACAGCTGGGGCATGGAACCGCGACAATCAGATTCTTCACGCGGCGTGAAAAGTACGTGGCGGTAAATGATGCGCGCTCGCCGAAGTTGGTCGTGAATCCGCCGTCATATTCGCTGGAGACTTCGGGTTGCAGGTTGGGATTGCCAAAGTCCGGAAAAAATAAATCGTTGAACGAAGGCGCGCGAAAGCCCTCGCTGTAACTGCCGCGCAACGTGGTCGATATTTTTTCGAGCGGAATCGCGACCGACCATGCGGGGCTGACTTCCTTGCCAAAATTGCTGTTGCCATCGACGCGGAATCCTCCGGTCGCGAGAAGGTGCCCGTCGAAAAAGCTGCCCTCCTGCTCGATGTAGCCGGCATACTCCTGGCGGCGCGCGCGGAACACGCTGACTGCCGTGATGAGCGGTGGAGGCGGCATAAAATTCGGGAACACTGAGATGGTATCCGTGCGAACCCATCGATCCTTGAAATCAAATCCGCCGAGCGTGCGAAATCCAGGCGCCCACGTATAGATCGTTTCGATGAGTCCGCCGCGAGTCTCATCGGGGATTCGATCGTCTTCGCTGCTTACGTTGCCGATGTATGGCGTCGAGGTGGTGCGCTGATCCTGGCGCACGAAGAACACGCTCGCGCGCGCGACCAGTTGGTCGCTGAAGCGATGCTCGACTTCGCCCTTGAAGAGCATGAATTCGTTGCGCTCGTGCGCGGTTGGATTCAGCGGAATCCCGGAGAACACCGAGAAATTGGGCAGACTCACGTTCGACGCGATGTACCGCGCGAACCCGCGGATCGCGGTATCGTCGCCGAGATGGTAATCGAGCCGCGCCGATCCCGCGAGATTGTCGGAGTTGTCGTTACTCAGCCGGAAGCCTTCGGTCGAGAAGTACGACAGCGCACCTGAATAACCGAGATTTCCGTTTGCGCCGCTGACAGTTGCTACTTGCCGGCTGGTCGCGCGATTGCCGCCCTCGGAAGCAAGACTCGCTTTGGGCGCGCCCTCGCCCTCCTGCGAAATCACGTTGATCACGCCTCCTATCGCCTGCGAACCATAGAGCGATCCGCCGGCGCCGCGCAGAACCTCGACGCGATCGAGGTTGTCGGTCGTGAGGTTGGCCATGTCGAAGCTGCCGGTCGCGCCCGCGTTAACCTCGACCCCATCGACGAGGATTAATGTCTGCCCCGCGGTAGATCCGCGAATCGATACGTCGGTCAGGGAGCCAGGCGAGCCGGTTTGCGTAACTTGCACGCCGGGCACTTCACGCAGCACATTTTCGACCCGGTCGATTTTCTGTGCTTCGATTTGCGAGTTCTCGACGGCCGTGATCGTGGCGCCGATCTCGGCGAGCGGCTGCTCGATTTTGGTCGCGGTTACGACGACTGGTTTGAGCTTTCGCGCCTCCTGCTTTTTCGGCGCCGCGGCATTACCCGGTGTGCTCGTACCGTTCGGAGACGGTTGTTGCGCTGGAGCGTTTTTCACGACAGGCGGAGAACTACCAGCCGCTTGCGGTTGCGTGGAAGAAGACGTGGAAGCTGATTGGTCGGCCCGCGCGATGGGACCAAGCAGCAGTACAACTACGATAGTCGCGATGATCCGATGCAATGCTCGCCGCATGAACTCCCTCCGAGTTCGTTGCGCTGCCGGCGCTAGCGGGAGCGATCAGGCTTTTCAAGAAAAAGCCCGATCCCTCGCGTGTCGAAGGATCGGGCTTCAGGAAAATCGTGCCTGAGGCCACCCTCCCCGCGGAAGGCAGACAGTTAATTACCCGGCCGGTCTCCTGGCTTGGGGTTCATCCTCGGGCCCGCCTTCCCGCCGAAGCGGTGGCATTTTGGGCCGTCGTCCCCCCACACAGTTGCGGGGCAGCGCCGGATTTTAACCGGCTTCCCGAGCACCGGGTGCGACGAAGAAGTTACGCGCGGCACCGCGGGTAGTCAACCGGTCGTCGGATGACGGGAAATTTTCGTCACGTGCGATGCGATCGTGTACGCTTGGATGATTCGCATGGGCACGATCACGCTAGTCACCGGCGGCGCGCGCAGCGGCAAGAGTACGCATGCGCTGAAGCTCGCGGTTCCGTATCCACGAAAATTTTTCGTCGCGACCGGGCAGGCGCTCGATGAGGAAATGACGGCGCGGATCGAGTTTCATCGCGAAACCCGGCCGCCCGAGTTTCAAACCTTCGAGGAGCCTGTGCAGGTTGTGGTTGCGCTGGAACGGCTCAAGGAACGCGCGGACGTCGTGGTGCTCGATTGCCTGACGCTTTGGATCTCCAATCTGATGCAGCTCCACGGCCAGGATGAACCGATCCTCACCGAAGCGGACCGGCTCGCACAAATTCTCAAGCGCTCGGCGTTCGCAAGTATCGTCGTGACCGATGAAGTGGGATGGGGCATCGTACCCGAGCATCCGATGGCGCGCCGCTATCGCGATCTGCTCGGATGGACCAATCAGAAGATCGCGTCGGTGGCAGATGACGTCCTGCTGATGGTCGCGGGCTATCCGGTCAAAGCGAAATGATCAATCTAAAGATTAAATCGATTGTCAGTCTGTATTTTGGTCCACAGGTGGATAACTCAACATTTCCCTGAGTTTCTCGTGAATTGGTGTGCGAAGTCTCTGAATGGTTCGCGACAGCAGATGAGCGACCTTGTACCTCTTTTGTTGCGCACCATCTGCACGCGTGTTACGAAATGTGGAGAAGAATGAGATTGATCTCTTGACAAGAGAGGTCGATCTATGCCCGCGGATTTAGGCATTTGTGCCTGGAGGTATGCCGGTGGCGAGGCTGAACATCCCAGAACGAAACCGCGATGCTCTGACAAGGCTCCTTACGCTTCGCGCCGACCAATTTGATCAACTCATTGCCGGGCTTCAGGCTCAGCCTGCGACTTTGGACTTGCCTTCGCGACTTACGCGAACTATTGCCATTGCCGAAGTATCAAAGGCCGACCTAGATCAGATCACGTCTGCCGTGCTTTCTCTCTGCCTCGTCAGATGGCTACACAATGTGTCGCTGGACACATTCGTGAAAGATGTTTCTGAGGCAATTCAATCATTCAACCCATTGGGAGGATCTGATGAATCCACCCGACGCCTCCGGAAGATTTTTAATGTTGAGCCGCTAACGATTGCCTCAAAAGCACTCACAATTTTCACGGACTATCAACGCACCCTGCACGGAGCCAAAGTCCTCACTGACGTTCGTTATGTGTTTCGGTCTGAGCCTGAGCAAGAACCCTACGGGGCGGTAATCGCCCATTTGCTCAAGCTCAGTTATCACGAAGATGGGGATCACAAAGAATTCTTCGTGGCGATGGATGGTGCTGATGTTACTCGCCTGAAGGCGGTTCTGAAACGAGCAGAAGCGAAGGCTAAAACTCTTCGACGAAAGCTCGATGTCGCGCAGACGACGTACTTGGGTTCTACCGACGAGAACGAAGAAGGAGATACTGAATAGTGGAAAACGAACACCAAGAACGTTGGCTTGAGCGAACCCTACGTCGAGCCACCTACGAACCTCATTATGCGGCGTTGGCTAAGCAGCTCCTTTCTGAGTACTGCGAAGATAGCATTACAAATGCTTTCCGATTCTTGAACGTGCGAAATATGGAGGTGTCCTTACCTGCGCCGGAATCCAGTTCTGGTGCGGTTCAATATGACGATCGGTCTATCGTATGGGTTGCTGCCAATCAAAAAGAGTTATACAAGCTTTATCCCGACCAATGGATACTTGTGGAGGGTGAGTCTGTGATCGCAAACTCCACAGATCCCCTTGAATTACAAGAGATTGCGCACAAACGTGGGATCGCAACCGCCTTTACGGCGAGAGTAGCTCCGCCGTCGAAACCTCGAAGATCGATCTATGCCCGATAAGTCATTTGAGAGAGTTATTTCATTCGTTCATGTGCAAGGAAATGAATGGTATCCGCTCGTCAAAGTAGTATTTCTCTCGCCCAATCTTCGCAGATTAGAACTATCTCTGCTATTTGATACCGGAGCTGATCAGATTTTGTTGCATCCTGAATGGGAATGGGCGTTCCCGAATCTGAAGGCCGCCGACTTTACAGGCAGTGGAGGTTCCTTCAAAGGCAAAAACGTTCAAGGCCGGATCGAGTTTTGCGGTCAAGTTATTGACTGCAAGAT
>JBGPNU010000085.1:0-10870 GCA_041487675.1 Binatus sp. (SeqCode) | reverse complement strand
GCGGAACTTATCAGCCGCTTTCAGATTCGCGCCGCCGGTCCCGAGACGACTGCCGGCGCGCTCTCCGGCGGAAACCGCCAGCGTCTCGGAGTCGCACGAGCGATCGCCGGGCGGCCGAGAATGATCGTCGGGCATAATGTCTGCCGCGGACTCGATCTTGCGGCCACCGCTGATGTGCATCGCACCATCTTCGACTTCGCAGCCGGCGGCGGCGCGGTGTTGCTGATTTCCAGCGATCTCGACGAGTTGCTCGCGACTTGCGGGCGCCTGATGGTGATAAATCACGGAAAAATTCGTGAGACGTGCGCCGACGAACGCGATCCCGAGCGGCTTGGCCTGCTGATGGCCGGAACTTGGGAGTAGGCCGGAGTAAGCTCAGAGACCCGCGATGCTGTCTTCGATTGCGAAACCCTTGGGAGCGTTGGCCATTGCAGCCGCGCTTATCTCGATCGTACTGCTCGGTCTCGGCGCGTCTCCAATCGGCGTGTTCGCGGCGCTCGGCGAAGGCGCATTCGGCAACTGGTACGCCTGCGGCGATACGATCGTGAAAGCCACCCCGCTGGTCTTCACCGGTCTTGCGGTGTCGATCGCGTTCTCGGGTGCGCTCTGGAATATCGGCGGCGACGGACAGCTCACGATGGGTGCGATCGCGGCGGGTGCGGTGGGTCCGTGGCTCGGCGATCTGCCGCATGCGATCGCGGTTGTGATCATCCTCGGTGCAGGCGCGCTCGGCGGCGCCGTTTGGGGCGGGCTTGCGGGATGGCTCCGCGCGCGGCGCGACGTCAACGAGGTTATCAGCACGATCATGCTGAACTTCGTCGCCGTGCAGGCGCTGAGTTGGGTGGTGCATGGACCGCTGATGGAAGCTTCGGGCGCGTATCCGACCAGCTCGCCAATCGCGCATGCGGCGGAACTCGAATTTTATTTCTCGCCGAGCCGCCTCAACCTGGGCATGCTGCTCGCGGCCGTGCTCGCGGCACTTTGCTATCTGCTCCTGTTTCGTACCGGGGTTGGATTCGAACTGCGCGCGATGGGCCGCAACCGGCGCGCCGCGAGGTTTTTTGGAATCCCGATACCGGCGCTGACGATTTGGGTGATGACGCTGTCGGGCGCGCTCGCGGGACTTGGCGGCGCGGTGCAGATCTCCGCGATTTCGCATCGACTGTACGAAAAACTCTCGCCCGGATGGGGTTACGAAGCGATCGCGGTTGCGCTGGTTGCGCGGCTGAATCCAATCGGGATAGTTGCGGCGGCGCTGTTTTTCGGCGCGCTCGATAACGGATCGCAGGCCATGCAACGCGCGCAAGGAGTCTCGCCGGTGCTGGTGCAGGTCATCCAGGGGCTGGTGATCCTGATAATCCTCGCGTTCGACACCCCGCTTTGGAGCGGGCTAAGCGAGCGGATGTTCGGCGCGCCGCCCGCGACCGCCGCCGTTCCGCCGGCCGCGGATAAGATTCCGCCGGCCGCGGATGAGAGGCTCAATGCTTGAGGCATTTCTCACCTCGACGATGAGCATGGCGACTCCGATCATGCTGGCTGCGCTGGGCGAGCTGATGGTCGAGGAAAGCGGGATAATCAACGTCGGGATCGAAGGCGCGATGCTCGCGGGCGCATTCTTCGCGCTCGCGGCGACCTACTTCACCGGCAGTATCGCGCTCGGGCTCGCGGCTGGAATGGCGGCGGCGATCGCGATCGACGCGATCTTCGCCGCGCTGGTCGTGAATCTCGCGGCCAACCAGGTCGTGACCGGCACCGCGCTCAACATCCTCGCTCTCGGCGTAACCGGGGTCTTCTACCGCAAGCTGTTCGGCGTGACCGGGAAGGCATTCATGGTGACGCCGGTTGCGAAAATCCCGCTCGGACCGCTCGCCAGGATACCGGTACTCGGTCCGGTGCTCTTCGATCAGAACGCGCTGGTGTACTTCACGCTCATCCTGATCCCGATCTTCTGGTACGTGATTTCGCGCACGCGCTACGGGCTTCGAATCCGAGCGGCGGGCGAGCGTCCCGAAGCGGCGGATGCGCTCGGACTCGGCGTATATTGGATTCGATGGCAGGCGCTGATCGCGGCGGGTGCGCTCACGGGACTCTCCGGCGCATATCTCACGCTTGCGTACGCGAACACCTTCGTCGAGAACATCTCGGCCGGACGCGGATTCGTCGCGCTGTCAGTGGTGATCCTTGGGCGATGGAATCCGTGGGGACTTGCCGCGGCGTCGGTATTGTTTGGCGCCGCGATGGCGTTGCAGTTCGGCCTGCAGGCGCTCGGAACCGTGGTTCCTTATCAACTGTTTCTCGCCTTGCCGTATGCGCTGACGTTGGTGGTGCTGGCGGGCGTTGGCGGTCAGGCGGCGGCGCCGAGCGCGCTCGGAGAGCCGTATCGCCGCCAATAGGCGGGGCAGCGAGAGAAAGGAATCGAAGAGAGAAGATTAGCGAAACCCAAACTGGGTTTCGCGCTTCCTGTCGGGAAGAAAAATAAAGATGCGGCCTGACGGCCTGTTAGAAAAGTGCGTGAGGAGAGAAGAAATCCTGCGTTGGGTGCAGGGACTGGCTCGTGCATTCCTCAGCTCCGCGCGATGATGTAGTTTAAATGTCGATGCCTGCGCCCCTACTCACGCCCAGAGACGCGTCGTTTCCGATGGCGCATTGCGCGCATTGCGACAAGTCGGTGCTGACCTGCGTGATGCTCGACGACAACGGCGCGGAGCGGCGTGTCTGCGTGCATTGCGATACCGCGGTGTGCGATGCGCTCGAGTGGGTCGGGCCGGGAGAGCTCGAGCAGTCGGGCTATTATTTCGGCGCGCCACCTGCTGAAAGCGCGAAGGGCTGCGCGTCAGGCTGCGGCAGTTGCGCCGTCAAGAAAAGCTAGCGCGCGGGAAAAGCTCGCGTCTGGCTAGATGAGCAGACCCGTTTGGCGGAGCGCTTCGTAAACCACTATCGAGACCGCATTGGAGAGATTCAGGCTCCGCACGCCGGGGTCGAAGATCGGGATCCGGTACGCGCGCTCGATTCGCTCGGCGACGAAATCGCGGCCTAAACCCTCGGTCTCGCAGCCGAAGAAAAGAAAATCGCCGCGCGAGTAATGCGCCTCGAGATATGCTTTGTCCGCGTGAGTCGAGAAGAATTTGGCGGCGCGCGGACTCGGATGCGCCGCCGCAAACTCGTCCCATCCCGGGTAAGTGCGCAAATCCACCAGCGGCCAGTAGTCCAGGCCGGCGCGCTTCAGATAGCGATCCTCGAGCGAGAATCCCAGCGGTCCGACCAGATGGAGCCGAGTCCGGGTCGCCGCGGCCAGACGCGCGATCGATCCGGTGTTCTGCGGAATCTCGGGGCGAACCAAAACGATGTGAAGATTGGGCTCGATGTTCTCTGATTCCGATCGCTAAGATCAGGATGAACCAGGCGCGGTCGCGCTGTTGGCGGAGGCGGATTTCAAGGGATGCCGTTTGCCACGGATATTCAGATAGAAGCGGCCGTCGGCATCGGATTCGAAGCAGTCGCTCAGATGATAATAGGCAGTGCGTACGAAACGCGCACGCGATTCGCCGCCCTTGACGAGCGCATAGAGCACGTTGTCGGCGCCGATTTCCAGGTTCGCGGGAATTAGTGATTCACGGGTGTCGTCGTTCAGCACCATCATGAAGCCGCCGAGTTGGTCGTCCTCGAGCGATTTCACGACGTAGGGCGTGTCCTCGACGGTGATCGATGCGCGCTCTTCGGCAACCTGCAGATAGTAGCTGCCGTCGGGATTTCGCTTGATGCTCTTGCTGAAGAGCAGGGCGATTCGCGGATTATCGATCCGCTCATCGTCGCTGTACCAGTTGCCGTCGCGGCGAAACGAAATCTTTCCCGATTCGACAGTATAGAAACCCGCCCGTGGCATCGCAGTTACTCTTTCACCCGTTTCAACTTCTATTGCTTCGACTTTTTCACTTTTCACTTTTTCACGGCGGCCGGCTGTCGAGGATGATCGTAACCGGGCCGTCGTTAACCAGTTCAACTTCCATCATGGCGCCGAACTGACCGGTCTCAACTTTAACATCGTGTTTGCGCACGAGCGAGAGAAAGTGCTCGTAAAGGCGGCGCGCATCGTCGGGAGCGGCGGCCCCAGTGAACGACGGCCGCCGTCCTGAATCGGTATCGGCGAGCAGCGTGAATTGCGACACCACCAGCAGTTCGCCGCCGATCGCCCCGAGCGCGCAATTCATCTTGCCATTGGAATCGGCAAAGACGCGAATCCCGAGGATTCGATCGGCAAGCCGGGCGGCGTCGGCCTCGGTATCATCGCGGGCAACTCCGAGCAAAACCACGAAGCCGCGCCCGATCTGACCGAGGATCTGCCCGCTGGACCGCGCTTGGGCGCTGCTGACGCGTTGAAGAACTGCGCGCATAGATGCGTCCTACAATGGGGTCGGTCGCGGCCACAAGGCGAAAACCTCTGTGGCCTGCACCGCTCGACGAGTAATATACTACCAAGCGACAATGATTCCCGTCTTGTTTCGACAATGATTCCCATCTTGTTTCATTTGGGCCCGCTGACTGTTTACAGCTTCGGGATGATGATGGCGCTCGGCTTTCTGGCGGCCGACTATGTAATCCGTCTCGAATGCAAGCGGCGCGGTTTCGATCCCGAGTACTCGTCCTCGATCGTGATCACGGCCGCCGTCGCCGGAATCGTAGGCTCGCGAATCTACGCGATCCTCGACGATCTGCCAACGTACCTTGCCGATCCCAAGTCGATGATCTTCTCCGGCTCGGGATTCGTCTTTTACGGCGGCATGATCGGCGGAATCCTCGGCGCTTACCTGGTGTCGCGGTGGTATCGAATCGGATTCGCCGTGACTATGGACATGTGCGCGCCCGCGCTGGCGATCGGACAGGCGATCGGACGAATCGGATGCCAGCTTGCGGGCGATGGCGACTGGGGGTTGCCGTCCACGTTACCGTGGGCGATGGCTTATCCGAAGGCGATCGTGGGCTGGAACTCCGAGACGGTGCTCAAGCTGGACGAGCACAACCATCTCGTTTCCGGCTTTTTCCCCGGCGTGCGGGTGCATCCCGCACCCATTTACGAAACTATCCTGTACCTCGGCGTGTTTGCGATATTGTGGGCGATGCGCAAGCGGTCTCAGCCCGCGGGGCACCTGATATACTGGTACATGGTGCTGGCGGGGGCGGCCCGCTTCCTCGTTGAGTTCGTGCGCGTCAATCCGCGAGTTTTCTACAGTCTCAGCGAGGCGCAACTGATTGCCTTAGCGATGATGATCGTGGGCGCGATAGCGTTGGCTCTGACCGCGAAGCGCAACCCCACGGCGAAAGATCGGCCCACTGCGAACGACCGGCGGCCCGAGCAAAGTGATAATCGGCAGGCGCAAAGAGATAATCCGCCCGCGAAGGACGCGCTTCGAGCCTGAGGGCGATGGAGACCAGGGACAAGCTCCTCTATGCGGTCGCGGCGCTTGTCGTGCTGATCGGAATCACGCTGGTTGCGATGACCGGGCGTCGCGGGGCGCGGATCGCGCCTTTAGGTAGCGAGCAGTCGGAATCAGAGGCGCCGGTCGCCGCGGGAAACCAGGCGGCGAATTTCAAGCTGGAGGCGCTCGATGGTCATACCGTGTCGCTGGAATCGCTGCGCGGCAAGGTAATATTTATGAACGTGTGGGCGACCTGGTGCGGACCGTGCCGCGAGGAAATGCCCTCGATGCAGACGCTGTACGAGGACTTCAAGAATAACAAGGACTTCGTGATGCTGGCGGTCAGCCAGGACACCAAGGGCCGCTCGGTGGTGGTGCCCTACGTCGAAAAGAACGGGTATCATTTTACGATTCTGCTCGACCCTGAGAACAAGATCAGCGAAACTTACGACATGAGCGGGGTCCCGGAGACATTTATAATAGACCGCAAGGGCCAAATCGTGGCTCATCATATGGGTGCGTTCGACTGGTCGCGACCGGACGTGAAGGACGCGCTCCAGCAGTTACTCGATTCAAAAGCGGGATAGAGTCAAAACGGGACAGAATCAGAACGGGACACAATCAAGAAAAGATAGAAAGGGGCGGTAGGAAAGCTAAGGGAGGCAATGACGCAGCGGTATGCATCGCGCGCCGCCATCTGCTTAAATGTTTAAACTCATAATCTCGAGATCGCGGCGACAATAAGACATGTCAATGATCAAACGACATCGATGGTCCATCACCCTGGCGGTTTGCCTTACCACCTCGTTCCTGGTGTTGCAGGAGGTTGCGGTGCGCCGTGCGCAGGCGCTCCCCAACGACACCTACCAGGAGCTCGATACCTTCGCGAGCGTGCTCGCGATCGTGCAGAAAAACTACGTCGAGCCGGTATCGACCAAGCGGCTGATCGACGGCGCGATCACCGGGATGCTGGCGTCGCTGGATCCGCATAGCGCGTATCTGACGCCGGACTTGTATCGCGACCTGGAGGTCGAGACGCGCGGCAGCTTCGGCGGACTTGGGATCGAGATAACTATCAAGAACGGCGCGCTCACAGTGGTCGCGCCTATTGAGGACACGCCGGCCTATCGCGGGGGACTCAAGGCCGGCGACCAGATCATCAAGATCGACGACGACTTCACCAAGGACATGTCGCTGACCGAGGCGGTCAAGCGGATGCGCGGGCCCAAGGGCAGCAAGATCAGGCTGACGCTGCATCGCAACGGAGTACCCGAGTTGTTCACCGTGACGCTTGCGCGCGACGTGATCAGGATTCAGTCGGTGAAGTCGAAGATGCTCGACGGCGGCTACGGATATCTCCGCGTCACGACCTTCCAGGAGAACACGGGCGAGGGAGTCGAGAAGGCGATCGACGGGTTCGAAGCGAAGGAGCACGGCAAACTCAAGGGAATCGTGTTCGACCTGCGCGACAATCCGGGCGGGCTGCTGAACCAGGCGGTCAAGGTCTCGGACGATTTTCTGGACGGCGGACTGATCGTCTATACGCAGGGCCGGCAGGAGAATCAGCAGCAGAAGTACTTCTCGCACAAGAAGAAGGATTTCTCGGAATATCCGATGGTGGTGCTGGTAAACGGCGGCAGCGCGAGCGCGAGTGAAATCGTCGCGGGCGCGTTGCAGGATCAGAAGCGCGCGGTGATCCTGGGCACCCAGACTTTCGGCAAAGGCTCGGTACAAACGATTCTGCCGCTCGACGATCATTCGGCGCTCAGACTCACGACGGCGCGCTACTACACCCCGACCGGGCGCTCGATCCAGGCGGTCGGAATCACGCCGGACGTGGATGTCGAGCCGCCCAAAGAGACGCTCGCTTCGCTGAAGCTGCAGGGCGCCGAGATCAACGAGAACCCGGAGATCCACGAAGCCGACCTGCCTCATCACTTCAAGAACGGGCAGAAGGATGACCAGAAGAATCCGGATTCCAATTCGAACGGCGTGAGCACCGCGCCCGCCGCCGGTAACGAGAAGGGCGACAAGGGGCCGGGCGCCAAGGGCGGCAAGGCAAAGGAAGAGAAGGACGTGCAGCTCGATCGCGCGATCGAGATCCTGAAGCATTGGAGCACGTTCAAGCTCCAGCTCGCGAAGGGCGAGTCGCAGCAGCAGGCCGCATCCGAGAGCGACAGCGTCAAGTCAAAAGGCGACTAGCCGACGAGACAGGTTATGATCGAGGCGCCGGGCATCACAAATGATGTCCGGCGCTTTTTTTTCGGGGACTCAAGCGGGCTTCTGCGTGCCTCTCGCGCTATTACGCGGGCGCGGGAGTGCCGTCGGACGATGGGAGCGCCAACCTGCTCATAATCACCTGATGCTGCGCCTCGATTCGGCGCAGGATGTCGATCATCACTTCGTCCTGCTGCTCCAGATGAGCCATGATCGATTTCACCTCTTCCTCGGCCTTGATGTTCACGACGTAATCCTGCTCGGCCATCAGGCGATCCTTCGCGGCCTGCCGATTTTGCGACATCATGATGATCGGCGCGGCGTAGGCGGCCTGAAAACTCAACGCCAGGTTGAGCAGAATGAACGGGTAGGGATCCCAATGATTGACGTACGCCGCGACGTTTATGGAGATCCACACCGCGAGCATCACTGACTGCACGATGATGAACGTCCAACTGCCCATCACCATCGCGAGCCGATCGGCGATTCGCTGGCCGGTGGTCAGCGTCTCTGCCTGAATCAGGTTGATGTTCCTGACGGGCGGGTGCCGATGGCTATGGCGAATGCGCGCCCTTTCCCATTTCTCGGTAACGTTGGGCTGGTTCATCCCGGTACCTCCCGCGATTCGGACTTCAGCTCGCGGACGGGGAACTGACAGAATTTTTCCCGCGGAGCTGACAGAATTTTCCGATGATATCCTTAACCCTTCGCTAAATCACAGGCGCGAACTAAAGTCGAAACCGCAGCAGCACAACGACATCAGGACGGTCACGCGATGGGGCGACGTTTCCTTATTACCGGCACCGACACCGCAGTAGGCAAAACCACGGTTGGATGCGCGCTCGGGTTTGCGTTCCGGGCGCGCGGGATTCGGGTGGGCGTGATGAAGCCAGTGGAGACGGGATGCGCCGACGTCGGAGGCAAGTTGGAAGCGGCGGACGCGCGGGCGTTGGCGCTCGCGGCGGCCTCGCCGCTGCCCCTCGAACTGATTTGCCCGTATCGCTATCGCTCGCGGCTGGCGCCGGCTGCCGCGGCGGACATCGATCATTTGCCGTCTCCCGATCTTGCCGATATCGCGCGATGCTTTCGCGAAATCGCCGCTGGTAGCGACGCCGTGCTGGTGGAGAGCGCGGGCGGTATCGCCACACCGATCACCTGGGACAGCGACTTCGCCGACCTCGCCTCGCTGCTTGGTCTCGAACTGATCGTGGTGGTGGGGAACCGGCTCGGATGCCTGAGCGTGGCGATCCTCACGCTCAAGTACGCTGAGAGCCACGGGCTCACCACCGCCGGTTATATTTTGTGCGACATTGAAGCCGGGGCATCACCCGCCGCCGAGACGAACGAGGCCTCGCTGATGCGGCTCACCGGCGCGCCCTATCTCGGACGCATGCGCTATCGCGAGCCACTCGCCAAGGCGATTGTCGAGTCGCTTCTTTAGTCGGTAGTGTCTGAGTTTGAGATTCATTTGAAATAGAGCACCAATCCTGTCGGCCTTGTCCGTCGAGAGGGCGAATGGTCGCATACTTGCGGGGGTCCAACACTAATGGAGAGAAAAGCCCTGCGAAGAGCCACAGAGCTTGGAGATGACAACACTGGGTCTAGCCTATTTTTTCACCCGCTTCACCTTCGTCGCATTGCTTTTGGCGGGATTCACCTTTGCCGCATCGAGTGAGTTACCTTTTTCGGCCTCTAGTTTTTGGAGAACGAACTTTGGGATTCTCAAAATTGCGCTAGGCACCAATTCGTTGGTTTTTCCGTAGGGAATGTCAGCGCCAGTGAGAATGTACTGAAAACGCAACGCCCATATTCCTTCGTGGATGCCCTGTTTCTTAATGAGAAGCTCAAGCACTTCCTGCGGGGAAAAACTAAACTGACTTAGCTCAGGCATGCGTCACCTTTTTCGGCTCCGGTCCGATTGATCGCATGATTTCTTCGATGGGCAAATCTTCTATAACCTCGCCGGGGACTTGCCAGTTGATGAAGTTGGCTTGAACGAAATTCACTTGAATTTTGGTCGCTAGACGGTCCACCAAATTGTCGGCACCTACCCAAGCGGCGATGGCCGTCACAAGAACCTGATTTACGCTAACGCCATCGCGCTGAGCCTTGTAGGTGGCCAGTCGATGTAGATCGCGTGGAAGTCTCAGCGCAATTTTCCCCGAAAAACGATGATTCGCCGAGGGCGGCGGGATGTCCTGCCCTTGTTCAATACAACTCTCAATCCACGACTCGGCAACGCTCTCCAAATTGTGGAATGCTTCGTCTGGCGTTTCCCCCTCGGTAACACATCCGGGAAACTCTAGAATCTCGGCAAAAAACCCCCCTTCAGTTTCGGGGATCAAAATTCTGGCATACGGAAGGCGCAAATAAGACTTGGCGTCTTTCGTTGCCGGAAACTCCGCTGGAGCTGCCGGAACCGGAACCGCGACTTCACCGTTTTGTTTCATTCGATAGGTTTTCCTCAATTGCCCAGAGATCGCCTTCAAACTGAGTAAGTACGGCATCCTTTGTACGATTTTTCATTGGTCGCGAATGATGCGGAATAGGCAGTGGTCGCCGACCAGGCATCTCAAATATTGGATGACCGCCGCCTTTTTTGCGCAGCTTACGGCCAATCGCTTTCGCGAGATTTTCCAATACACGACTAGGAACCTGCGCTTGCCCTCGAAGTTCCTCTATCCGCCGCCGCAACTCCGCTATCTTCCTGAGGGTCATGATATCATATTCGATATCATCGGCACACGCACAGTCTTTGTCAAGGGATGGAAGGGTACCGATCCATCCTCGCAGGCTTATTTTTTGGCTTTTGCCCAGCAGGTGCGGGCGGCCTTGCTGGCAATTTCCGCCCGTCGCTTCTCGCTGAGTTTCGCTGCGCGTTTCGGGCCGCCGATCAAGCCGCCCTTGCGAGTGTATTCTCTTCCCGAATCAAGCGGAGTCTCGGAGACTTCGCCAAGGGCGATTCGCATCACGCGGACGGCATTGCCGATCACGTCTGCTGGGCTTTTCTGGCCTTGGGGTCCCTTCGGCATGATCGCTACGATGGCAGGTCGCCGCTCGGTTCCAAGCTGCTGAATTTCAAGCCGCCCACTACCCTTTAATCCGGCGTATAGGTGCGTTCCAACGCGTTCTGATAAGCTCTACGGCCATGGACGGGCAGCTCGATCTTTCGCTCCGCGGCCATCGCGGGGGCCTCATCAGCGTATCGGACCTGGTGCGGATGGTTCGCGATACGCTCG
>JBGPNU010000084.1:0-10907 GCA_041487675.1 Binatus sp. (SeqCode) | reverse complement strand
TGCAGATGTGCCAGTTGTCGATCTTGCTCAGCAGCAGAGGGAACGAAACCGCGAGCCCTCTGCGATCGGTCGCGTAGCCTGCGAGCGCGGCGTGAAATGAGAGATGAGCCTTGACTCGATCGTTCTCGAAATGGTGGTCGAGGAATTCATTGATCGTCTGATGGCGCAAATGAACGCTCAGGTACTTGCTCTTTTCCTCGATGCCCCAGGTCACCAGCGCCTTGGTGATGTCTTTGATCGAGGTCGGCGGCGAATACATCAGGGTGCGCAGAATCAGGTCGCGGTAGCCGCGCGCTTCTTCGTAAACCGCGTGAAAAGTGTCGGCGTCCTTGCGCGAAAAACGCGCGATCGATTCGCAGGTCTTTTCGAGCTCGGTATGCACCACCAGCGCGGTACCGTCCTTGAACACGCTCGCCATTTGCACCGGTGGCTGCACGTAACGAAGTCCATGGCGGCTCGTCAGTTCGAGGTCATCGTAAACGGGGCAGATGCCGACCAGGGTGTGATAATTCGCGTGAACGTTGTGCAGAAAGCCCGGCCGCGTCAGTTCCTCGGTGCAGAGTCCGCCGCCTTCTTCGGCGCGCTTCTCGAAAACCCCGACGCTCCATCCAGCTTTCGCCAAGTAGCCGGCGAGCGCCATCCCGTTGTGACCCGCACCGATTATGACCGCGTCAAAAGTTGCATCGGGCATCGCAGGCTACCTCGTCTTTAGCAGCGCGGCCATCTAGACCTGGACCATCACGCCGTTGTGGATTAAAAAACTGAGCACGTCCCTGCTCACGCACGGCGCTTCGGGCTTGGGACTACGATCGCGAAACTGCTTGATCTTCTCCGCATAGTGCGTGCGCCATTTGTTGCTGATAACGCGCTCGCCGTCGGACTTTCGCACCCTGAAGCAGCGTTGGACTATGGTGTCGGGATCGTCACCGGTGTATTCGCAGAATACTGCGAGGGCGCGCAACTTTTCCGGCTCTTCGGCGATCGGATCGCCACCCCACTGCTCGCGCAGATCGCGCCGCCAGGCGCGCACAGAATCGTAGTCTTCCAGCGAACGTTCCAGCATTTCTCTCACTCCTCGAGCCGAGAAAATGAGTTATCGTCGAAATCCACCGGGCAAAGAATCCCGCGGAATGGATGTGCCATAAGAGATGACTCCTTCGTGATCGGGTGCGCCGCCGTATTCACAGCAATAGCCAATGCCGTGCCATCGCGCCGATCCAGGCTTGGCGGCTCGCGATGGCGGATTTAACAGCGCCGGCACGATGTTTCTGGAGTGGGTCCGACTCCGGCGGCCGATTCCATGCGATCGCCGGCCGCGCTGTGGTGTATCGGATCGCGTCACTTGCGAATGCCGATGCTTCCAATTGATGCTGCGGACCGCGTTCATTCCGCTTGTCGCGGAATCTTTGTGCGCAGGGCAACTCTTGGTGATCGACGTTCAGCCGCTCATGGCAAGCGAATTGCACACTCATCAATCGGCTGCCACGTACGGCAGCACTTCCACTGAGAAGAGCTGAGAGCGACGCGAAGATGCCGGTGAACGTCGTAAAAACTCCTGAAGATGAGATCGCGTGGGAGCGCGCCAAGGCTCGCGTCCGTGAGGAATATCCCGACGCGAGCGGAGAACGCTTCTACAGAATTGTGATGGCGATCTACAAGAAAATGACGCATTACGAGCCGCGCTCAAAACCCCGCGGCCCGAAAAGCGGCCGCTACGGTCATGAATGATTTCAACAGCCGGCGCGAGCGGATGCGCTATGACCATCGATGAAGCAGGTGGCTCCAGCAATCGAATATGTACTTCGCAAGCTCGACTGGATGCGAGCGCAGCGTATCTGGCCCAATGGAAAGCGCTATCTCTGGACCGATGCCTTCGGCGTCGTGCTGCTCGTCTCGCTCTATCGCGAACTGGCGCGCAAGGAGTTCCTGGAACAAGCCGAATCCGTGGTGGCCGACGTAGAGCGAGTGCTGGGGCGGCGCCGCGGTTTCAGGATCGGCGAAGCGCCAGATCGAGACGGCCAGTATTTCCACTATCTTGCGATGTGGACCTTCGCGCTTTCGCGCTTGGGCGCGATAATTCCCGAGTACCGCGCAAAGGCGATTGGAATCGTGAAAGATATCCATAGCGCCTTCGTTATCCCGGGACATGGCGTCATTTGGAAAATGCGGGAAGACCTGAGCGCGCCCTATCCTGGATTCGGTCTCGGCGCGCTGGATTCGTTCCATGGCTACGTGGTTTACCGGTCATTGGATGACGCCGCGCTCGCAGGCGAGATCGCGCAGATGAAAATGATCATCGAGCGGAGCTATCTGGATCTGACCATCACGCAGGACCTCGGACTTGGAATGATGCTCTGGATGACTCGCTTCTTTCCCGATGAACGGTGGGCGCGAGTTCAGCGGGCGCGAAGCCTTTCGATGCTCGATCGCATTTGGATCGATCCGCCAGGCTACTTCTGCCGCGAGCCGGGCGCGTCGTCGGTTAAATTCGCGTTTACGAATTACGGAGTCTCGCTCGGTCTTCAGGCCGTCGGGATGTGGCCCGAACGTGTCGCGCGGTTGAATTCCTTTTTCGAAACCTACCGCTCCGGAGACGAGTACGACGACGATGCGATCACGCATGTGATGGCGTGCGTTTCAGCGTTCCCCGGTGAATTCCTGGCTGGCTGAACCTAGTTTCTCGGTGCATTGGAGCAGGCAAGAGGCAAGCGTAAACACATCTCTTCCTCATCCATCGCGCTTCTCCTACGTCGAGAAAATGTGAACCGACATCGCCGCGGCATCGCGTCCCAGAAAGCCGCCTCCGTTTTCGGTGAGTCCTACGCGCGCCCCATTCACCTGGCGGGCGCCGCCTCGCCCGCGCAGCTGATCGACTATTTCCACGATCTGCGCGATTCCAGTGGCGCCAATCGGATGGCCCTTCGAGAGGAGTCCACCGCTGGGATTGACGACGTGGGCCCCCCCGAGATCCATGGCTCCGCTCGCGAGGAACCTGGGACCCTCGCCCTTGGCGCACAGTCTAAGCTCCTCGCATGCGATGAGTTCCGCCGGCGCAGCGGCGTCGTGGACCTCGAGCACGTCGATGTCCGACGGCCCGATGCCGGCGATTTCGTAAGCGCGCTTGGCCACGCGCTCGAGCGCGGTGGGTTCGTCGGCTGCGCGATCGCGCCCTGAATAGATTACCGACGCGCTCACCTCGACCGGCGTTGCGATACCCATTCGGCGCGCATACTTCTCCGACATGAGCACTGCCGCGGCTGCCCCGTCTCCGATCGGCGAACACATCAGTACGGTCAGCGGCGGAGAGACCTCGCGCGCGGCAAGGACCTGCTCGCGCGTGACGCGCTCGTGGAACTGTGCTTTGGGATTCAGGGCGCCAAAGGCGTGACTCTTCACCGCGATATCGGCAAAGGTGTCCGCGGTCGCACCACTGATCTTCATGTATTCGCGCGTGGAAGCCGCGTAGATATCCATAAAGAACGATTTCTTTTCGTCTCCACCCTCCATTCCTGGTTTCTTGTCGCCGGAGCCCATCCGAGCCTTGAGCTCGCGAAGTTGCTCCAGATCCACGGCGGTGCCGATCGCCCTGAAGGTGAGACCTTTGTCGGGATGTGTCATCTTCTCCGCGCCGACGGCGAGCGTGACGTCGTAGAGTCCCGATTGAATCGCCATCCACGCGAGATGGAATGCTGACGAAGCGGACGCGCACGCGTTTTCCACGTTGAACAGCGGGACGCCAAGGACTCCGGTGTTTCGAAGCGCGACTTGTCCACGGATCATTTCCTGGCCGGTGATCAATCCGGCGATCGCATTGGAAAAGAAAACCGCCTCGATTTCCTTCGCCGCGATGCCGGCGTCCTTGAGGGCATCGCCCACCGCTTCTTCGGCCAGCGAGCGAACGCCGCGCTCGGAATACTTGCCGAAGCGCGTCATTCCGACGCCGGCGACTGTCACACGTTCTCTGTTTGGCATACCGATTTCCCCTGTCAGGCGCGGGTGACGTTAATTCCCGCTTTCTCTCGATCCCACGCGTTGCCGATTCCGCGCTGTTTGAGTGCGGCGTACTGAATTCGTTGCGTACCGGTTTTAGGAAGCTCGTCGACAACCTCTATATATCGAGGGATTGCGTAGTAGGCCATTCGTCCGCGGCAGAACTCGATCAGTTCTTCGGGAGCGAAGCGCGTACCATCTCTCAGAACGATTGCGACTTTGACTTCATCCTCGCCAAGCTCGGAGGGCACCGCGTAGGCGGCGGATTCGAGCACTGCGGGATGATCGTTGACGACGGTTTCGATTTCCCAGGCGGAAATGTTCTCGCCACGCCGGCGAATCGACGCCTTCTTCCGGCCACTGAAATAGAAGAACCCGTCGTCGTCGGTCTTGGCGAGGTCGCCGGAATGAAACCATCCGCCTCGATATGCCTCGGCGGTCGCGTCGGGAAGCTTGTGATATTGGCTGAGCTGGCCCTTCGGATGGCGGAATACCAACTCGCCCACCTTGCCGGCAGGGAGTGGATTGTCGTCGTCATCGACGACCTTGAAATCCACTCCACCCACCGGCTTGCCCATCGACCCGACCCGGCCTATATCGTTGAGCAGGAGTCCCGGCGAATCCACCATCCCGTAGAACTCGACGATCCTTACGCCAAAGCGATCCTCGAATTCCTTCCACGCGCTTGGAGGGCATGCGGCCGAGAGCACGATCCGCACGTTGTGCTTTCGATCGTCGGGTCGCGCCGGTTGTTTGAGCAGGATCGAGAGCATCCCCCCGAGCGTATTGAATTCGACCGCGCCGAATTTGCGGCAGTCGTCCCAGAACCGCGAAGCGCTGAAGCGCTCGCCGAGCGCGAATTTCGCGTCGAGTGTCATCGAGCCGAACCCCGAGATCATCAGGGCGTTACCGTGGAACAGCGGCAGCGCGGTGTACATCGTCTCGCCCGGCTTGACCCCCGTGGCGGCAAGGACGGCGGCGAGAGAGTGGCCGTCGGACCCACTAGCCACCACGCCCTTGGGCGGTCCGGTTGTTCCGGACGTGTACATCATGCCGGCCCCGCCCGCGTGTTCGCCGACCTCCACTTCCGGCTCGCAAGCGGAATGATCGAGCAGTCGCTCGAGGGTCCAATCGACTCCACCTACCGCCTTGCCGTCCGCAACCACCGTGTGCCTGAGACTCGGCACGGCGGCCTTGACCGCCATTACCGCTTCCTTGAGCGGTTCTTCGAAAATGACCGCGGTCGAATCCGAATCCGCGAGAATATGATGCAGCGTGGCACCGCGTTGCGAGGTGTTCACGGGAACGCCGACGGCGCCGATGAATCCGATGGCGAAGTGAAGCCAGAGAAATTCGGGCCGGTTGCCCATCATCATCGCAACCCGCTCTCCGGGGCGAATTCCCAGTTCGAGCAGGCCGTTGGCGGCGCGATGGATATTGTCGAGCACCTGTTCCCAGGTGAAATGCTCGTCCTTGAATTTGAGCCAGACCTCGCTCGGATGCTGCGCGACGCGATGCCTGATCAGTTGCTCGATCGGTCCCTGAAGACGCGCCATGTCGATTCCTCCGCGATCCCGGCGCGGGGCTACTGCGCCATCGCGTGTCCCGGCACGCCGTTGCGGCTCAGAATGTGGCGCGCACCCGCGAGGCTAAGGACATCGGTGGTGCCGTCCTCAATCAACGAGGCGCGTGCGTCGCGGAAGAGTTTTTCGATTCGGTACTCCTTGCTGAGGCCATTGCCGCCGAATACCTGGAGTGCGTCGCTGGTGACCTCGAACGCTGCCTGCGTGCAGAACGTCTTGGCCGCGATCGCGTGCTCCAGTGACGGCGCCATCGAGGTCTGGTTGTAGATCATCACGGCCCGCGACAGCGCCCGGCATACCTCAACCTTGGTGAACATCTCGAACAGATGCTTCTGGACCAGTTGATGCTCGCAGATCGGCTGCCCGCCCTGGACCCGCTGCTTCGAGTAGTCGAGCGCTTCCTCGTAAGCGGCGCGTGCAACGCCCGTGAACGCAGTCGCCATCGCCGAGTTGGCAAAGGTGAGAGTTCGTTCGAGTTCGAACTCGTAGCCCTCGCTCTTGGTCAGCATCCAGCTGCGCGGAATCCTTACATTGTCGAAATAAATTTCGCCCTGATTGAGCGCGCGTTGGCCGAGCTTGTTAAGCGGCTTGCCCTTGGACACGCCCGGCAGGTTGAGCGGAACGAAAGCGATACCCCCGCCCGCCATGCCGACCTTGGGCTCGGTCGTCATATAGAGCGCCGCATGGGTTGCGATGGTCCCGTTGGAGACCCACGCCGCCTTCTGCCCATTGATCACATATGAGTCGCCATCGGCGCGCGCGACGACCTGACCGGTCACGCGCGGATTGTGGAACTGGGGCGTACCCGGCACCAGTTCATCGGAGCCGTGCTGAGGCTCGGTGATCGCCCAGCATCCGATGAGACTACCCTCGCGATCGGCGATAAAGGGCTTAACGAACTTTTCGTAGAGCTCTGGATTACCGCTCGCGGCGGCGGCGGAAAACGGAAAACTCGCGCATACAAGGCTCAGCGCCAAATCCACCGCGCCCCAGGACATCTCCTCGATCAGCACATGCATTCCGAGCCCACGCAGTCCCATGCCGCCGATTTCCGTGGGAAGGCCGGCGACGTGGTATCCAAGCTGGTATGCCTGTTTGAAAACACTTCTTAGCGGCGAACCGAGCGCGATCACGTCGCGCGGATCGGTCATCCGGTCGAGGACCACCGCCGCCGGGCGAAGGACGTCCTTGGCGAAGCGATGAATGCTTTCTTTGATGGGCTCGAGGTCTTTAGGGAATTCGACGTTCAGCTCGTGGTAGGTGTCCATTCTTCGCTCCCCGATGATCGTACTGATAATGTGGGCTGGTGCATACGTCGTGCCTGAAATGAACGATCTTCAGTGAAGAGTTTTCATTCGCTGAGATGTATCCGATCGCCGCAATGATTCCTTTCGGGACAACTCAAGTGGCGCGCCGCGACCAGGCGAATACGCGTCGCGGGTCTATAAGATGGGAATTCAGAAAAAGGAAGCAGTAAGTGGGCACTCGAGCCGGTCTGCGGGTTGTGCAAATCGCCGTAAGTGCCTAGTAAATGAGGGCTGCGTCTGGAGCGAGCCGACAGCTGACACGGCATTTTGCCAAGTTGCTCCAGTAGCCGAAGGCCCGTGCGGATTTCCATCCGGGTCCCGGAAGAGTCAGATGCACGAACGTGAAACGAGTCGTTGGGTCATCGGATCGTTTTCTTCAATGACCGAAGATTCGAAGAGGAGATTCCGATGAAATGCCCCAAGTGCCAGACCGAGAATCTGTCCGACTCGGCATTTTGCGAGGAGTGCAGCGCCTCGCTGGAAGCCGCCTGTCCAACCTGCGGCGCCGGCAACCGGCCCACGGCCAAGTTCTGCCGCAAATGCCGTGCCCCGCTTACTAGCAGTCCCGCCGAAGCACCCGCGCGACGCGCATACACCCCGAAACACCTGGCCGACAAGATCCTGACCTCACGCGCCGCGCTGGAAGGCGAACGCAAGCAGGTCACCGTCCTGTTCGCCGACGTCAAGGGCTCGATGGATCTGGCCGAGCAACTCGACCCGGAAGAATGGTCGCAGATCATGAACCGTTTTTTCCAGATCCTCTCGGAAGGCGTCGAGCGCTTCGAGGGTTTCGTCGATAAGTTCACCGGCGACGGCATCATGGCGCTGTTCGGCGCACCGCTCGCGCACGAAGATCACGCGCGCCGCGCATGCTACGCGGCGTTGCATATTGTCGAGGGGCTGCGCGGCTATGCCAACGAGCTGCGCCTGCGCCGCGGACTCAACTTCTCGGCGCGCCTGGGGCTCAACTCCGGCGAGGTGATCGTCGGCAAGATCGGCGACGACTTGCGCATGGACTACACCGCGCAGGGACACACTGTCGGCCTCGCGTCGCGCATGGAGCAGATAGCGGAGCCGGGCAAGGTCTATCTGACGGCGCACACCGCAGCACTGATACAGGGCTACTTCGCGCTCACCGATCTGGGCGAGATGGAGATCAAAGGCGTGCACAGCGCGATGCATGTGTACGAGCTGATCGGGCTCGGCCAGATGCGCACCCGGCTGGACGTCTCGCGCAGTCGCGGCTTCTCGCGCTTCGTCGGACGCGGGGACGAGATGCAGGTGCTCGAGTCGGCGCTGGCGCACGCCCGGGAGGGCAATGCGCGGATTATCGGCATTGTCGGCGAAGCGGGGCTGGGCAAGAGCCGCCTGTGCTTCGAGTTCCTCGAGCGATGCCGGGCGCGCGGCTTGATGACCTACGAAACTACCGGGGTCGCGCACGGCAAGGCGATCCCCTTTCTGCCGATGCTGCGGCTGTTTCGTGCGTTCTTCGGAATCACCGAGCAAGACAGCGACGCCACCGCCCGCGAGCGTATCGCCGGCCGCATGCTGCTGCTCGATGAGCGACTGCGCGAGAGCCTGCCGGTGCTGTTCGACTTTATGGGGGTTCCGGACCCTGAGAACCCGGCCCCGCGCATCGATCCCGAGGCGTTCCAGCGCCAAATGTTCGACATCTTGCGGCGCGTGATGCAGGCGCGCGGACAGCGGGAGACGCAGGTAATCCTGCTCGAGGACCTGCATTGGTTCGACAGCGGCAGCGCGGCCTACCTCGAGCCGCTGATCGACGCTACCGCGGGGACCCGCGCCGTGATGCTGGTAAACTTTCGCCCCGAATACCAGGCGCCCTGGATGGGGAAGTCGTTCTACCACCAGCTACCGCTGGCGCCGCTGGGTCCCGACGCGATCCGCGAGCTGGTCGATGCGCTGCTCGGCAAAGATCCCAGCACCGCCGGCTTGGCCGCGGCGATACATGCACGCACGGGCGGCAATCCGTTCTTCACCGAAGAGGTGGTGCAGAATCTCATCGAGTCGGGGAAGCTGAAAGGCAGCAAGGGCGCTTATCGGCTGGTTACTCCCGTCGATAGGCTGGAGGTGCCGAGCAGCGTGCAAGCGATCCTCGCCGCGCGCATCGATCGGCTGGCGGAGCGGGAAAAGGACGTGCTGCAGACCGCCGCGGTAATCGGCCGCGAGTTCGACGAGCCGACGCTCGCCGCGGTCGTCGAGCAGGCCGCACCGCAACTGCGCGAAGCGCTGCAGGCGCTCAAGGACACCGAGTTCGTGTACGAGCAGTCGCTGTATCCGATCGCCGAGTATATCTTCAAGCACCCGCTGACCCAGGAAGTGGCGCTGGCCTCGCAGCTCCAGGAGCGGCGCAGACGGCTGCATGCGGCGGTCGCGCGCGTCATCGAGGCAGCCCACGCGGAGAACCTCGACAAGCAGGCGGCGCTGCTGGCGCATCACTGGGAAGAGGCCGCCGATCTCGGCAATGCAGTGCGCTGGCATCGCCGCGCTGCCGAGTGGGCCGGCGCCCGCGATCCCGTCGAGGGTTTGCGGCATTGGCGAAAGGTGCGCGCCCTCGGTCGCGCGCTCGATGATGCAGAGGTTAAGGAGTCGCGGCTTCGGGCCTGCAGCGTCATCCTGGGGAGCGGCACTTGGCGCATGGGCATGAGCGAGGAGGAGGTACGAGGCTGCTCGGACGAGGCCCGCTCGCTGGCGGATGAGCTGGGGCGCCCATCTGCTATAGCCGTTGCGCTCGGCGGCCTTGCGGGCTATCTGGGGATGCTCGGTCGGGCGGAAGGGGCCCTCGAGCTCGCCGAAGAGGCCAGGGGCATGCTCATCGATAGCATGGACTCTGGCGAGACCTTCTTTGTTGAAACCACGCATGGGTACTGGCTCGCGGTTGCCGGGCGCCTTCCGCAGGCGCTCGAGGCGTTCGATCGTGTATTCCGGCTCGCTGGCGGGGATCCGCAAGTGGGCCGCGAGTTGGCTACAGCCCGTGGCTCTGGGCCGAGATGATGCCGGCGTGGACGCTGGCACAGGCGGGCCGTTTCGACGAGTGCTGGCCGCGCGCTGAACGCGCCATCCGCTTGGCGCGCGAGCATGGTGCGCAAGAGAACCTCGGATGGGCTCTCGGGGGGCTCGCCTTCTCGGCCTATTTCGCCGGCGGCACTTCCGGGTTGCCCGTCGCAGACCTCCGCCGAGCATGCCTGGAGGCGGTGGAAATTGCCGAGGCGGTCGGAAGTCGGTTCTCGCAGATCATGGCTTCAAACCAACTCGCGATCGCCTATTTTGTGAACGGCGACTACGGCGCCAGCGAAGAGCGCTTCACCGAGGCCCTGGCGCAGGCTCGCGACGCGGGAACGGCCCTCGACTGGCAGAGCTTCTACCTCGCGGTGTTCGCCGACTCGTGTTTGGCTCGCGGTGACACAGCAGCTGCGATCGCCCGGGCGCGCGAGGGGATCGAATTCGCGGATGCAGGCGGCGAATGGTTCCAAGTCGCGCTCACCCGCGCCGCGCTGATCGACGCCCTCATCCGTGCGAACGCGCCCGAAAGCGAGATCGTCCCCGTGATTGCCGAAGCTCGCGCGCTGGTGCGCAAGAGCGGCGGCAATTCGATCTTGCCGCGGTTGCGCGAGGCGGAAGCGCGCGTGGCCGGGCGCGGCAACCGCGCGATGCTGGAAGCGGGGCTGCGCGAGGCCGAGGGCATGTACCGCGCGATGGGCGCGCCGGATCCCGCCAACCGTCTGGCAACGGAATTGAAAGCGTGAAGACGCCGCGCGCCTAGTCGAATACGCGGCGCGGGTCTATAAACTAGACAAACGAACCGCGCATGGTCCTGCGTGCGAATGCGCCGACGGCGCTTCGAGTCGCACCGGACAGGGAGATTCACCAATGGCAAAGATCGATGGCGGCGAGATGCTGGTAAGGACGCTCGAGCAAGAGGGCGTGCGCGAGATTTTCACGCTCCACGGCGGCCATCTCGATGCGATTTACGCGGCCTGCAGTGCACACAACTTGCGCGTGATCG
>JBGPNU010000083.1:0-10977 GCA_041487675.1 Binatus sp. (SeqCode) | reverse complement strand
TCTCGCTCGAGCCGGCGGCGATTGTGAGACCGCGCGCCGCGAGCGTCCGATGCATCCAGCGGCCGCCTTCCACCGCGCCCGGGCTGCCGCTTTCGACGCCGGCGAACGCACCGAGCATCTCATCGGCGAACATCGCGACCCTAAGGTTGAGCTCCGTGGCGAACAGCTTGCCGAACGAGCTTTCCGCGCCCGGCACTTTGCCTTTGAGCTGCGCCGAGAGCGAGCGATATCGGCTGAGCCGGAGGCATCGCGCCTCGGTCGCGAACTGCGCGAGTTTCTGACGGACGTAGGGATGCTTGCGCGCGGGCATGCCGTCGAAATCGACTTTCTTCGCGAGGTCGAGCAGTTCGCCAATCGTACGTTCCACCGGATGGCGCGTGCCGCCGGAGACGCGCTCGTACATCAGGGTCGCGATCGACACCTGCCATCCCGCGTTCAGCTCGCCGACCAGATTTTCCTTGGGCACGCGCACGTTATCGTAAAAGACTTCGTTGAATCCGGCGTCGCCGGTTATCTGGACCAGCGGACGCACCGTGATTCCGGGGCTATGCATATCGACCAGCAGGTATGAAATTCCCTTGTGCTTGGGCGCGGCCGGATCGGTGCGGACCAGCAGCACTTGCCAATCGGCGCGATGCGCCAAACTCGTCCATACTTTTTGGCCATTGACGACGAACGTGTCACCGTCGAGCACCGCGCGCGTCTGCAGGCCGGCGAGATCGGAACCCGCTCCGGGCTCGGAATAACCCTGGCACCAGATCTGTTCGCCGCTGAGCATCGGGGCGAGATGACGCTTTTTTTGCGCCTCGGTGCCGAGATGCATGATGGTCGGGCCGATACGATCGATCGCCAGTTGATTGGCGCCGTAGAGGGGAAGTCCGAGCCGCAATACTTCGTCCTGGTAAATCGACTGATCGATCATGTTCGCGCCGCCACCGCCCCATTCCTTGGGCCAGTGCAGCGCGATGTAGCCGGCCTGGTAGAGGCGTCGATGGTAGTCGAGCAGCTGATTCCAGCGTCCGTCGTCGCGAACGTCGAGCAAGCTAGCAGTCGAACCGCCGAGCCCTTCGCCCTTGCGCCCGAAGGCTTCCGCCGAGTTGCGTTCGAGCCATTCGCGCATCTCGGCGCGAAATTTGTCCTGTTCCGGGGTGTAGGTGAAGTCCATCGGGATACTCCGCTTGGAACGCGCCGCTTGCGGCCTCGTCGAGAGTCGAACAGCTATGGTAGATATCAGACGATGACAAAACGTGAAACCGCGAAGGTCTTCAAAACCGGCGGCAGTCAGGCGGTTCGGATTCCCGAGCGGTTCAGATTCGCGACCGATGAAGTTCTCATCGAGCGCGATGGAAATAGCGTAATCCTGACGCCGCGACCGCGTTCCTGGAAGGAATATTTCGCCAGCGCGCCGCGGCTGCCCGCCGACTTTCCCAAACGGTTCCGCGACAGGCGGCCGAGAAGTGCGCAATCTATCTGAGTTCCGCCGAGTCAGCGGTCTGAGGGTCGTGAGCTGGAGCTAAGTCGCGCCGGACCGCGTGCGATCATCATCGATACTGGCATCGCAAAACCATTGCTATATGATAGCCGGTGACCACGAGCGGAGCGGGGCGGGCAATCGGCGCGCCCGAGTTTCCAGCTCGATCACACAAATCGATTCAGGGGCGAATAGCGATACCGATGGCCTACCAGCACATCAAGATTCCGAGCGACGGCAAAAAGATCACTCTTGGCGCCGGTCACAAATTGAATGTTCCCGACCAGCCGATAATTCCGTTTATCGAAGGCGACGGCACCGGCCCCGATATCTGGCGCGCGGCGCAGTACGTCTTCGACAACGCGGTAAAGAAGGTTTACGGCGGCAAGCGCAAGATCGCATGGATGGAAGTCTTCGCGGGTGAGAAACCGTTCAAGGATTGGAAGGAATGGCTGCCCGATGAAACGGTCGAGGCGTTTCGCGAGTTCCTGGTCGGTATCAAGGGACCGCTCACGACTCCGATTGGCGGTGGGATCCGCTCGCTCAACGTGGCGCTGCGTCAGATGCTCGACCTCTACGTATGCCTGCGCCCGGTGCGTTACTTCGCGGGCGTCCCGAGTCCGGTCAAGCGTCCCGAGAAACTCGATGTCGTGATCTTCCGCGAGAACACCGAGGACATTTACGCCGGGATCGAATGGGCGGCGGAGTCGCCGGAAGCGAAGAAGCTCATCAAATTTTTGCAGGAAGAGATGGGCGTCACAAAGATCCGCTTCCCCAACACTTCGGGAATCGGTATCAAGACGATCTCTCGCGAAGGCTCCGAGCGGCTGATTCGCGCCGCGCTGGACTATGCGATTGGCCACAAACGCAAGAGCGTCACGCTGGTCCATAAGGGCAACATCATGAAGTACACGGAGGGCGCGTTTCGCGATTGGGGCTACGAACTAGTCCGCCGCGAATACAAGGGCAGAGCAGTAGGATGGGACGATTGCAACGGCAAGCCGCCGGCGACTGAGTTGCTGGTCAAGGATGCGATCGCGGATATCACACTGCAGCAAGTCCTGACCCGGCCCGATGAGTTCGACGTGGTCGCGACCATGAACCTGAACGGTGATTTCTTGTCCGACGCGCTCGCCGCGCAGGTCGGCGGAATCGGAATCGCACCCGGAGCGAATATCAACTATCTGACCGGGCACGCGATCTTCGAAGCGACGCACGGTACCGCGCCCAAGTATGCCAACCAGGACAAGGTGAACCCGGGCTCGCTGATACTTTCGGGCGTGCTGATGTTCGAGCATATGGGATGGCAGGAAGTTGCCGACGGGATCATCCGTGGACTCGAAAAGACCATAGCCAACAAGACGGTGACCTACGACTTCGAGCGCTTGATGACCGGCGCGAAGTTGCTCAAGTGCTCGGAGTTCGGCAAGGCGATCGTCGAGAATATGAGCTGATCGACGCTTTCCAAGTCTGTTACCCTGTTAATTACGCAAGAATCGGGTAATCAGATAAATCGCAAGCATTCCCATGCACGTGGCGACGCCGACCCATAGCGAGTCGTGCTCGCGCGCTTCCGGCAGCAGATCCGAAGCGCCGATATAGAGAAAAGATCCCGCGAAAAATGCGAGCAGCGATGGAAGCAGTCCGCCGCTCAGAGTGAACAGCAGCGTGATGGCGGCGCCGAGAACCGGTGTCAGCATATCCGCCACCAGCCAGAATACCGCGCGCCGAAGCGGATTCTGATGGGCGAGCACGACGGTCACCATGTTAAGGCCGTCGCTGAAATCGTGCGCGATTACTCCGAGCGCGATCAGCAGTCCCATCTCGGCGCTGGTTTGAAATCCAATCCCGATTGCAACCCCGTCGAGGAAACTATGCATCGCCAAACCGGCGGCAGCCGTCGCGCCAAGCTCTTGCTCATGAGCTGCCACCGCGTGCAAGTGTTCGCGGGCCCGATGGAGCGCCGTGTAACGCTCGAGCCCGAAGAAGGCCAGGAATCCAAGCGCCACCAGCGGCATGTATGAGGCGCCGCGAGCAAACGAAAAAACCTCGGGCAACATGTCGAATAGCGCCACCGCCAGTACCGCGCCCGAACTGAAACCCAGCAACAGATGAAGCCGGTCGCGTAACCGAATGGCTGCGATACCGCCTAACCCGGTAGAGATTAGAGTGAACGAAGCGAACACTATCGGCATGAATCGCATGTTGCTCGGCGCTATCCCGTCCAAAATGGCTGCGCGCCATGAGAGTTGTCTCTTGTGTCTGACGAAAACTCAACCGCAAGTATCGTTAGCAGGGTTCACGAACATGGGCACGGCCCGTTGGCTACAGGCCGTCCGAAGCCTAAACTCATCCGCGGAGATTACAATGTCATGAGACATCGAATTCTGGCCATGAAACTCGCAATCGCGCTCGCGCTGACGCTCTCCGTAGCTTCGATCGCTCTCGCCGAAAACATGAAGGGCATGGATATGGGCGGCGGAAACATGGGAGGTAAAGACATGCCGCAGATGTCGGGTACCGTCCCTCCCGATCCGTCCAATATGAAAGAAGGTGAAATGGAAGCGATGTCCGGTGCCCCGGAGATGGATCACGATATGCACATGGGTCACGGCGACATGAAGAATATGTCGAAGCACATGGCGTACACGACGCTCCGGCCCGAGACCGATGCGGACAAGACCCACGCTGCCGCCGTACTGACAGACCTCCAGCACGCGCTCGTCAAGTACCAGGACTATCACGCTGCCGAAGCCGACGGCTTCAAGCCGTTTCATCCTGAACTCAAGCAGGCGGTCGTCCATTACACGAAGAACTGGTACGGCCTCAAAGCCGCGTTCACTTTCAATCCGGCCGAGCCGACATCGCTGCTTTACCAGCGAACGCCCGACGGCGGTTACAAGCTTATCGGCGCGATGTACACGGATCGCAAGAACGCGACTGAGGATCAGCTCAACGAACGGGTGCCGCTAAGCGTTGCGCGATGGCATCGGCACATCAATCTGTGCTTCCCGGCCAGGGGCGCCGACATGAAGAGTGCGGATTGGACAACGTATGGCTTCAACGGTTCGATCGCGACCAGGGAAGCGTGCGACGCAGCCGGCGGCCGATTTTATCCGCAGGTGTTCGGTTGGATGGTTCACGTTTATCCGTGGGAGCAAAACGCCAAGCTGGTGTGGGCGCATTAGCAGGACGGAGAGAAACCGCGCCGTGTCTATATTGCCCGCCGCCAACATTTGATGGCGGATACAGTCGAACTGACCCGGGTCCGGAAGTCGTACGGCGGCTTTGTAGCCGTTGACGATCTCACCTTCGGGATTTCGTCGGGACAGATCTTTGGCCTGCTCGGACCCAACGGGGCGGGCAAGACCAGCACCATCCGAATGATGATCGGGATCACGGTGCCGGACTCGGGCGTCGTCCGCATATTCGGCGCGCCGCTCAGTCGCCGGACGCTCCGCCGCGTAGGTTATCTGCCCGAAGAGCGCGGTCTCTACCGCAGGATGACCGTGCGCGAAAACCTGGTATTCCTCGGACAACTTGCCGGGCTTTCGGTCGGGACCGCGCTGGATCGAATTCGCGCCGGGAGCGAGCGCCTCGAGACCGCGGAATGGCTCGAGCGCCGGGTCGAGGAGCTGTCGAGGGGGATGCAGCAGAAGATCCAGTTCATCGCGGCGCTGCTGCACGATCCCGAGTTGATCGTGATGGACGAGCCGTTTGCGGGACTCGATCCGCTAAACTCGATGCAGCTCAAAGACGTGCTGGTGGGGCTGCGCGGGGCGGGAAAGACGATCCTGTTTTCGACCCATCGGATGGACCAGGTGGAGAAGCTGTGCGACTCGATCTGCCTTATCGATCGCGGCAAGTCGGTGCTGCAAGGCGGTTTGAACGAAATCAAATCCGGATACGGCCGGCGCTTCGTTCAAATCGACTACGACGGTGACGGCCGCTGCCTCGCGGCCAATCCGCTGATTGATTCATTGAACGACTACGGCAATCACGCCGAATTGCGCCTGAAACCCGGCGCCGACTCGCAGGAGTTACTGCGGACCGCGATGAAGGGGTTGCGCGTGAAAAGGTTCCAGGTGATGGAGCCATCGCTCGAACAGATCTTCATCGACCACATCGCGAGAACCGATGACTGAGTTATCGCTCCGCAACGTCTGGATCGTAGCGAAGCGCGAATATCGCGCCCGGGTGCGGACCCGCTCGTTCCTGCTCTCGACCTTTGCGACTCCGCTATTGATGGGCATTTTCCTGACTCTGCCTGCGTTGATCGCCGGTTCTGCCATGACCGGCCTGATGCGCGACAACGCGCGGCCGGTGCGAATCGTGCTCGCGTGCGACAACCGCGCGCTCGCGGAACTTGCGCGCGGCGAACTGATGCGCGCCGGATCCGGCCGCTACACAGTCTCGATAATTTCTCCGGCGAGCGAAACCGAGCACGAGCGGCTTGCCAGGCGGATCGGCGCGTCGGAGATCGACGGCTACGTCTGGCTGGACGGTCCGGCGCGTGCGAGCCGCCATGTGGTCTATACGACCAATCGGATGGGCGATTTCATCCTTCAGAATCGCCTTGCGGACGCGCTGTCGTACGCGTTTGCAGCCGAACGGATGGTGAGTCACGGAACCTCCGCCGACGACGTTGCCGCGACCCTGCAACGGGTCGATCTAACCGCGCTCAAACCCGCCAATTCGTTCTCGGTCTTCAACGCGGTACGCGGCGCGGCGGTGGTTTTCATCCTCCTGTTCGTCATGTGCTTTTCGCTGCTCTCTTACGGCGTCATGGTGATGCGCTCGGTGATGGAGGAAAAGAGTTCGCGTATCTCGGAAGTCCTGCTCTGCTCGACGACCGCGCAGGAACTGATGACCGGCAAGATTCTCGGCACCGGCAGCGTTGGCCTGACCCAGATAGCGGTCTGGCTTGCGCTAGCGGGGTTCGCGGCCTCGCGGAGCATGTACCTCCGGACCGCGCTCAATGTGCTCGACGTCGGCCCGTCGATCCTGGTTTACTTCGTCGTCTTTTACCTGCTGGGCTACTTGCTCTATAGCGCGATCTTCGCCGGGGTAGGGGCAATCTTCAATTCAGTTGATGATGCGCAGCAGTGGAACTTCGTGATCATCCTGCCGCTAATCGCGTCGTCGGCGATGGTGCTGCCGGTGGCGACCTCGTCGGACTCTGCGATCGCGGTGATTGCTTCGATTTTTCCGTTCTGCGCGCCGATCGTTATGTTCGAAAGGATCGCGGTGCACGACCCGCCGATTTGGCAAATCACGCTTTCAATAGTCGGCATGATCGCAACGATTGGCGCGGCGCTGTTCATCTGCGGGCGAATCTACCGGGTCGGTATCCTGATGCACGGCAAGCGCCCAACAATCCGCGAACTCGCCCGCTGGCTCCGCTACGCGTAACCGCGCCCCAGCAGGCACAGTCCGTATAGTCGAATCGAGTGACGAGCGTGCGGACTGTTGCGTCGCGCGCGGATTGCTTCACAACCTGCCCGAACGCTGCTATTTATCGCACTTCTTGAGAAGGGACCGGCATCGATCGGAGGTCCCACGTACTTAAGTATTGCTCATTAACTACGGCGCGAATATAAGGTAGGCTTCAGGAAGAAAACGGCCGGAGGCTGGGAGCGAAGCGTGGCTCGAAAGAAAATCGCGTTTATCGGGGCCGGTAATGTCGGCGCGACTTGTGCCCATCTATGCTTCCTGCGCGGACTCGGCGATATCGTTCTTTACGACATTATCGACGGACTCCCGCAGGGCAAGGCGCTCGACATGCTCGAATCGGCGCCGGTGCTCGGCGTCGATGTCTCCGTCAGCGGTACGACTGATATCAAGGGTATCGAAGGCGCCGATTGCTGCGTCGTGACCTCGGGCTCGCCGCGAAAACCCGGGATGAGCCGCGACGATCTGCTCAAGATAAACGCCAAGGTGATGAACGACGTCGGGAGCGCAATAAAGCATCACGCACCCGGCGCGTTCGTGATCGCGGTGACCAATCCGCTCGACGCGATGGTGACCCAACTCAAGCGCGTGACCGGCTTTGCAAAAAACCGGATCGTCGGACAAGCCGGGGTGCTCGACTCGGCCCGCTACCGGACGTTTCTCGCGATAGAACTCGGCGTCTCGATGGAGAGCGTGTCCGCGATGGTGCTGGGTGGGCATGGCGACGACATGGTGCCGATTCGCAGCTACACGACCGTGGCGGGTCAGCCGATCGAACGGCTGATCGCGCCGAAGCGGCTCGAGGAAATCGAAACGCGCACGCGCAATGGCGGCGGCGAAATAGTCAACCTGATGAAGACCTCGTCGTACTACGCCGCGGGAACCGCGGTCTACAAGATGGTCGAGGCGTACATCCTCGATCGCAAGCAGGTCCTGCCGTGCGCCGCGTACCTCGAGGGCGAGTACGGCGTGAACGGACTCTTCGCCGGCGTCCCGGTGGTGATTGGCGCGGGCGGTGTCGAGCGGGTGGTCGAGATTCAGTTGAGCGCGGCCGAGAAGACCGCATTCGACAGTTCGGTCGGCCACGTGCGTGAACTGGTCGAGGCAATGGACAAGGTAATCGCGGCGGGAAATTAGCAGTTGTAGGGATCGTATCGGCGCGCATATGCTGGCCTCGCTTTTTAAATCGACAAGGGAGTGACGCAATGGCGGCGGGTGTCTCAATCGAGCGAAGCGGATTCGCTCGAACTCAGCGGGGCGATTGGTGGTGGGCGCAATGGCTCGCCTATTTCATCGGCTTGGGCTTTTTCCTGGTCGTCTATCCGAGCTGGGCCCTGCTGCAGAATGCGCACTTTCGCTACGACAACTACCTCTCACCGTTCTACTCGCCTGAACTGTACGGATCGGCCAAGGCCTGGCTGGGGACGGGAATAGCGCCGTTCTGGCCGAGTTGGCTGGTCTGGTCTCCGGCACTGCTTATCATGTGGGCGCCGGCGGGTTTTCGGCTGACCTGCTATTACTATCGCGGCGCGTACTACAAGGCGTTCTTCCTGAATCCGATGAGTTGCACGGTTGGTGAGCCGCTGCATGGTTACCGGGGCGAAAACTTCTGGCCTCTGATCATCCAGAATTCCCATCGCTACTTCATGTATCTCGCGTTGTGCTTTATCCCGATCCTGGCTCTCGACGTGTATGAGGGGATGTGGTTCACCGACCCATCCGGAGTCGAGCACTTTGGAATCGGCGTCGGGACTCTGATTCTCGCCGTGAACGTTGTGTTGCTGACCGGATACACGCTCGGATGCCATTCGCTGCGCAGTTTGGTGGGCGGAAATCGCGATATGTTCTCGACCGTGCCCATGCGCGCGAAATGCTGGAACTGCGTCACCCGATTCAACGGGCAGCACATGATCTTCGCCTGGTTCAGCCTGCTCTGGGTGTCGTTCTCGGACTTTTACGTGAGGATGTGCTCGATGGGTGTTTTCCACGACTTCAGAGTGTTGTTCTGATGCCTGAATACGAAGAGCGACAGCTTGATGTGTTGGTGATCGGCGCCGGCGGCGCTGGACTCCGCGCCGCCATCGAAGCTTCCGCGGGTGGCGCGAAAGTCGCGCTGATTTGCAAATCGCTGCTCGGCAAGGCTCACACCGTGATGGCCGAGGGCGGAGTCGCGGCGGCGATGGGCAATGTTGACGATCGCGATAACTGGAAAGTTCATTTCGCCGACACGATGCGCGGCGGCCAGTACGTGAACAACTGGCGGATGGCCGAACTGCACGCCAAGGAAGCCCCCGAACGAGTGCACGAGTTGGAGGCATGGGGCGCCGCGTTCGACCGCACCAAGGACGGTAAAATCCTGCAGCGCAACTTCGGCGGCCATCGTTATCCGCGCCTTGCGCACGTCGGCGACCGGACCGGCCTCGAGATGATCCGCGTGCTTCAGGACAACGGGATTCATCGCGGCCTCGACGTCTATATGGAGACCACCGTCGTCTCGCTGCTCATCGATGACGGACGAATCGCGGGTGCGTTCGGCTACGATCGCGAGCGCGGCTTCTTTTACCTGTGGCGCGCCAAGGCGGTGGTTATCGCGACCGGCGGAATCGGGCGTGCGTACAAGATCACCTCCAACAGTTGGGAATACACCGGCGACGGCCAGGCGCTCGCGTATTTCGCCGGCGCCGAGTTGATGGACATGGAGTTCCTCCAGTTCCATCCAACCGGAATGATATGGCCGACCAGCGTCGCCGGAATCCTGGTCACCGAGGGCGTGCGTGGAGAGGGTGGGGTGCTCCGCAACAGCGAAGGCAAGCGCTTCCTGTTCGACGGCATCCCCGACGCCTACAAAAGCTCGACCGCCGACAACGAGGAAGAGGGCTGGCGCTATACCCAGGGCGACAAGAATGCGCGCCGTCCGCCCGAACTGCTCACGCGCGATCACGTGGCGCGCATGATTGTCAAAGAGATTCGCGAGGGACGCGGTAGCCCGCATGGCGGTGTGTTCCTGGACATCTCCTGGATCAAGCAGAAACTTCCGGGCGGCGAAGAACACATCAAGCGCAAGCTGCCGTCGATGTATCATCAGTTCATGAAGCTCGCGAACGTGGACATAACCAAGGTGCCGATGGAAGTCGGACCGACCACGCATTACATGATGGGCGGGATTCGCGTCGATGGCGACACGCAGAGCTCGACCGTGCCCGGCCTCTACGGCACCGGCGAGGCCGCCGCGGGCTTGCACGGCGCAAATCGGCTCGGCGGCAACTCGCTATCCGATCTGCTGGTCTTCGGCCAGCGCTCCGGAGCATTCGCGGCGCTGTTCGCCAAGGAGCACGACTTCGGCAAAATCGACCAGCGGCAGGTTGACCGGGCGCTGAAACTCTCCCTGCTTCCATTCGAGCCGGCGATCGGCAAGACGGAAGCACCTTACCAGATCCAGCGCGAGCTGAATGAAACCATGCAGAACCTGGTCGGTATCGCGCGTCGCGAGGCTGAGATGGTAGAGGCGCTCGCGAAGATCGCGGAATACAAGCGGCGCGCGGAGCATGTCCGCGTCGATGGCAACCGGATGTACAACAACGGCTGGCATACCGCGCTCGATTTGCGCAACTTGCTGATGGTCTCCGAGTGCATCGCGCGCTGCGCGATCGAGCGCAAGGAGAGCCGCGGCGGACATTTCCGCGACGATTATCCGAACAAGAGCGACGAGCTCGCCAAGGTCAATATCATCACGACGATGAGCTCCGGCGAAATGAAGATCCGCCGCGATCCAATCAAGGAAATGCCCGCCGAGTTGAAACAAATTATCGAGGAAAACAAGTGAGCACGGAGGCCACCTTCCGCATCTGGCGCGGCGATATCAACGGCGGCGATTTCCAGGAGTTCAAGGCCAGGGTTGAAGAAGGGATGGTGGTGCTCGATGTCGTGCATCGGATCCAGGCTGAGCAAGCAAACGATCTGGCCGTGCGATGGAACTGCAAGGCCGGCAAGTGCGGCTCCTGCTCAGCCGAAATTAATGGTCATCCGCGCCTCATGTGCATGACTCGAATGGACAC
>JBGPNU010000082.1:0-11146 GCA_041487675.1 Binatus sp. (SeqCode) | reverse complement strand
CAGAGACGCGCCGATGCCTACTTCTTGTGCCGGCGCAAACCGGAGCCGCGGCCGGCGCGCGGACGCGTCAGCATCGCAAGGATCCGCGCGAGCGTAAAACGCATCTGATGGCGCGGAACGATCGCGTCGAGCATCCCGTGCGCGAGCAGAAAGGTGAACATCCTACTTTTTTGCTTGGATCGCTCTTGCAATTTCTGCTTTAACCTGTCTACTGTGCCTAATGGGTCGCAAACGGTAGCAACAACGCTGCCGACTAGACCCCAAAAACATAACCCCGGTCAGCAACATTTGGCTGCCCGGAAGAGGAGAGTATATGGTTCCCACCAAGGCGCTCCGCGTTGCGGAGCAAAGTCATCTTTACGATCTAGAGTTCAACCCCGAGTTGTTCGAAGATACGCCGCCCTGTCCGGGGCGAGTCGCGATCGCTATATCGGCGTTCCCGTACTCGCTTCGAACGGCCGTCTTCGACATCGTCGACAATTCGATTCAATGGGGTGCTGACGGCGTCTCAGTCGAATTCGAGCACGAGGACAACGAGCTAAAATCGCTGACCATCTGTGACAACGGCACCGGCATTTCCGCCGATGTTCTAAACGAGGTGCTTCGCGCTGGAAGCGAGACGCAACATCTCTACGGTGAGCGATCGCTTTCGAGGTATGGCGTTGGTTTGAAGGGTGCCGCCTTCGCGCTCGGTCAAAAGCTGACGATTTACACTCGTGCTCACGGTCAGCCTATTCGGCGGCGATCAATTGATCTCAGCCTTATCCAGGAAAAAAACCGTTGGCTGCAGGAAAAACGGGATCCAGACAAGGAAGAAGCGGCCGCGTTCGAGGTGGCGATGAAACGACTTCCTGGCGCTGGATCTCGAGAAACCGGTACGGTTATTTCGATCGAGAATCTTAACGTCCGATCGCGCGACCTCAAGCGTCAGCGAAACGAGATAGTGCGCGAAGCGGGCGCGGTCTATTCGAAGTTCTTGAGCGCCGGTAAAGTAGCGCTCAAGATCGACGGAACGGAAATCGTCGCCGTCGACCCGCTGCACAGAGATAATGTACTTACGACGACGATTTTTCCCCGCGAAGAGATCAAGCTGGGAGATAATCTGTCGGTCTATTTCTCCGGAGTGGCGCTTCCGCATCCGCATCAGTTGGACAGTGAGTTGGCGAAGCGTTACCGGTACACGTCAACTAATCAGGGAGTGTACGTCTTTCGTAATGGCCGCATGCTCATGGGAGGGTTGACGCTCGACCTGTTCACGAAAGACTTCCACCTGAACGCTTTTCGCGCTGAGCTTGAGTATACTAGCGCAGCAGACGAACACATTCAGGTCGATGTTGCCAAGTCGACCGTTGTTTTGTCGCCGATGCTGAGAGAGCGATTGCAGGAGCTAGTAAAAACCTGCACTAAGACGGCGGGCACCCTATGGCGCGAGAAGGACGTTCTAACCGAGTCGGATATCAGGGGACTCTTCGACGAGTCCAATCGGCTGATCGATTCGCGCGTAAACCTTCTTGTCGAGACGGCGCAGAAGCGTCGAGCGAAGGAACGCGCACGGCGGGCGGTGTCGACGGATAACGCGGCGAACGCTACGACCACCGACACCAATATAGCAAAGCCTTCAACCACTACGTCGACCGCGAAACCCAAAGCAACGGACCGTACGAAGCCGGCTTTTCTGGTTCCAGTGAACTCGCTGCCGGACGGTGTTCTCTATCGACCGATTCACAACGGTGAATTGAATGCGCTTGTTGTCGAGATCAATCTTGAGCACCCGTTTGCGAAAGCGGTCTTTTCGGTGTCGCCCTCGGATCGCCAATCGTTGCCTCGTAAGGCGACAACCGCCGTTCAGCACTTGCTGTACGTCATGGGGTTCGCCGAAGACGGCCTTATCGGCGATCCAGAAAACGAAGCATTGCTTCGACAATTCAGACAATACGCGTCGCTGAACCTTCGAGCCTTACTCGACTAGGTTGAAGTTTGCCGAGGCGGCGCCCTTTCTTTAGGGCGCCGCCTCTCTGAATCACATCAGTCCGCCGCTCCGCTCATTCAAAACCGACCCACTACTCTCGAGGGAGCTTGCGCTTGCTTTTGTTCGCACCTGTAGCGGAGCCGCGGCCGGCGCGCGGACGCGTCAGCATCGCAAGGATCCGCGCGAGCGTAAAACGCATCTGATGGCGCGGAACGATCGCGTCGAGCATCCCGTGCGCGAGCAGGAACTCCGAGCGCTGAAAATCATCGGGGAGCTGCTGATTGCTGGTCTGCTCGGTAACCCGGCGGCCGGCAAAACCGATCAGCGCGCCAGGCTCGGAAATATTCAAATCGCCGAGCATCGCGAACGACGCCGCGACGCCGCCGGTGGTCGGATCGCACAGCACCGATATATAAGGCAGGCGCGCGTCGCGAAGCCGCGCGATCGCCGCGGACACCTTCGCCATCTGCATCAGCGAGAGCGCTCCCTCCTGCATGCGTGCGCCGCCCGACGCGGCGAACACGATCACCGGTAATTTGCGCTCGCAAGCCAGATCGAACAGGCGCGCGAGTTTCTCGCCCACCACGACGCCCATGCTGCCGCCCATAAATTCAAAATCCATAACGCCGACAGCCACCGGGCGATTTTCGATCTTGCCGATTCCCACCACCACCGCGTCGTTGCGCCCGCTGCGCGCACGCGCCTGCTCCATCCGCGCCGGATACGGCCTCGAATCGACGAAGCCGAGCGGATCGCCGATCGCCAACTCGGCCATGAGTTCGTGCCAGCTCCCGCGATCGACGCTGACCGAAAGGCGCTGGCCTACCGTCAGCCGGAAATGGTGCCCGCACTTGGGGCAAACGTTCAGATTGCGTTCGACTTCCTTGCGAAACGCGATCTCCTTGCACGACGGACACTTCAACCAGATGTCGTCCGAAGGAGCCTGCGCGGCGCTGGCGACTGGTTCGCGTTCAGCCATCTGTATTGCCCGCCGACGCCGCGTTTTCGGAACTCCGCGCCGCCCGCATTGCATCTTTCATCGCGCCGACCAGGCCGCCGACCGCCGCGATCGCGTCCCCGGATTTTGTGTGGGCCTCGATCAGCAGCGAAATAGCGCTGCCCACTACGACCGCGTCCGCAATTTTCGCGACCTCCGCGGCCTGCGCGGGTGTCGAGATCCCGAATCCTACTCCAATAGGCAAAGAGGTCACGCTTCGAAGTTCGCTGATATGTGCGGACAAGTCGGAGTCGAGATGCGTTCGCGCTCCGGTCACTCCCGTCACGGAGACGTAGTAGAGAAAGCCTCTCGCGGAGCGCGCAATTTTGCGGCTCCGCTCAAGAGGAGTGGTCGGGGCAAGCAGTTGGATGATGTCAAGACCGCTCACCCGCGCCGGACGCTTGAGTTCTTGGGCTTCCTCGGGTGGCAGATCGACGACCAGAAGCGCATCGACGCCCGCGCGCGCCGCGTCCGCGCACAGTTGCTCGCATCCGTAATGAAAGATCGGGTTGTAGTATCCGTACAGGATCAAAGGGATCTCGGTCTTGGCGCGGATTTCGCTAACCATCGAAAGAATCGCGGCGATCGATGCGCCCGCGCCGAGCCCGCGCGCAAGTGAGCGCTGATTCGCGGGGCCGTCAGCCATCGGATCGGAAAATGGTACGCCGATCTCGATCAAGTCCGCGCCGCGCGCTTCCAGTTCGAGCACCAGCCGTCGCGTTGTGTCGAGATCGGGATCGCCCGCAACGATAAACGGGACCAGCGCCGCTTCTCCACGCGCGCGAAGTTCACGAAATTTTCGCTTGATGCGTCCCGCTGATGCCATCGTGTAAACCTACAGCGTCACGCCGAGCGCCTTGGCGACCGACTGCATGTCCTTGTCGCCGCGCCCGGACAGATTGACGATCATGATTTGCTCCTTCGGGAGCTGCGGCGCCAGCTTGATCGCGTGTGCAACCGCATGCGAGCTCTCCAGCGCCGGGATTATCCCCTCAGTCTCCGATAGCAGTTTCAACGCTTCCAGCGCCTCGGTGTCAGTGACCGAGGTGTACTCGGCGCGGCCGGCGTCGTGCAGCCACGAATGCTCGGGGCCGACGCCCGGATAATCCAGGCCCGCCGCGATCGAATGTGTCTCGCGAATCTGTCCGAGTTCGTCCTGCAGCAGATAGGTCTTGTTGCCGTGCAGGACGCCGACGCTGCCCGCGGTGATCGTGGCCGCGTGATGCGGTCCGCTAATGCCGAGGCCCGCAGCCTCGACGCCAATCATCCGCACTCCCGCGTCCTTGATGAACGGATAGAAAAGTCCGATCGCATTCGAGCCGCCATTGACGCATGCGACCAGCACGTCGGGCAGGCGGCCTTCATGTCTCAGAATCTGGCGGCGCGACTCGCGGCCGATCACGGCCTGGAAGTCGCGCACGATCATCGGGTACGGATGCGGTCCCGCGGTCGTGCCGATCAGGTAGTAGGTGTTGCGCACGGTCGCGATCCAATCGCGCAGCGCCTCATTCATCGCGTCCTTCAGGCTCTTGCTGCCGGACTCAACGGGCGTAACCTTCGCGCCGAGCAGCTTCATCCGAAACACGTTGAGCGACTGACGTTCGATATCCACCGAGCCCATGAAGACTTCGCATTCGCGTCGAAAGAGCGCGGCCATAGTGGCGGTCGCGACGCCGTGCTGCCCGGCTCCGGTCTCAGCGGTGATGCGCGATTTGTTCATCCGGACCGCAAGCAGAGCCTGGCCGAGCGTGTTGTTCACCTTATGCGCGCCGGTGTGGCAGAGATCTTCGCGCTTCAGGTAAATCTTCGCGCCGCCGAGATGCGCGGTCAGATTCTCGGCGAGATAGAGCGGCGTCGGACGCCCCACGAATTCGCGCGAGCGCTGCTCGAGCTCCTCGCGAAATTTCGGATCGCGGCGCGCCTCCTTGTATGCGCGCTCGAGTTCGAACAGCGCCGGCATCAGCGTCTCCGCGACGTATTTTCCGCCGAACTGGCCGAAGTGGCCGCGGCTATCGGGCACGTTTTGCATTGGCAACAAAGCTCCTGAGTTTGGCGTGGTCTTTGACCCCCGGCGATGATTCAACCCCGCTCGCACAATCGACGCCGTACGGTAAGAGCGCGGCGACCTCGGCGATATTGTCCGGCGTGAGTCCGCCTGCGATGAATGCGCGACTGGTATCGAAGCGGCGCAGTTGCTCGATTGGTATGCGGCTTCCGGTTCCTCCGTAGAGTTTCGAATCGAACGCATCGACGAGGATGAAATCCGCGCTGCGTGTCCCGATGCGGCCCGTGTCACCAGTCTTCACTCTGTACGTCGCGATTACCGGCACCGGCCATCCCGTGAGCATCGCAGTGTCCCCGTCGCCGGAGAACTGGAGCAGGTCGAGGCTGAGCGCGCGGAGTCGCTCATCTACGTAGTCGCGCGTGGCGTTCACAAACACGCCCACCACCTTCGCGCGCACACCGATTGCGTCCCGCACGATGCGAGCGCGATCGATCGAGAGGTAGCGCGGGCTTTGGTCAAAGAAATTCAGCCCGATCAGGTCGGCGCCTGCTTCGATTGATGCGACCGCATCATCCGCGCGCGTAACGCCGCATATTTTGACTTTGACAGTCATGTCACTTTGGTTGACACTTCACTCTCGAATGCCCTCATGAGTTCGCCGAGTCTCGCTCCTGGAGCCGCTGTGCGCAGCAGACTTTCGCCGATCAGAAATGCGTGCGCGCCGGACGCATCGAGCCGCCGCATATCACGTGCGGAATCAATCCCGCTCTCGGTCACGATCAAAGCCTCGCCCTTGTAACCGGCGAGCAAGCGCTCAGTCACCGCGATATCCGTTTTGAACGTATGCAAGTCGCGATTGTTGATGCCGATGAGTCCGGCGCCGATCTTTTCTGCGAACTGAAATTCACTTTCGTTGTGCGATTCGACCAGCGTCGCCATCCCTAGTTCGCGCGCGAGCGCGGCCAGCGAGCGGAGTTGGCCTTCTTTCAGCATCGCGACAATCAGCAGAATACAGTCCGCACCCGCCGCGCGCGCTTCATACACCTGGTACGGATCGAAGATGAAATCTTTGCGCAGCAGCGGAATATCAACCGCGGCGCGAACCTGGCGCAGATCGTCGAGCGAACCCTTGAAATGACTATCGGTCAAAACGGAAATCGCCGCGCCGCCTGCATTCGCATAGTCCACGGCTACAGAGGCGGGATCGAGCCCATGGAAAATGTCGCCCTTGCTCGGCGACGCGCGCTTGATCTCCGCAATTATCGCGGGACGCCGCGAGCGCAATGCCCCGATGAAGTCGCGCGGTTTCGGCGCGCGTCCGGCCTCGGCGACGATTGCAATCGGCGAGACCGCCGCACGCCGGGCACGCACTTCGACCCGCTTGGCGGCGTAGATTTCATCGAGGATCGAGGTCATTTCATACCTTTACTTGAGATTCCATTGCTGGCGAGCCGCATTTTTTCTATTACTTCGAGTGCCCGGCTCGACGCGATTATCTCGCGAGCCGAATCGACACCTTCCTTCAGCGAGTCGCACTTGCCGCCAATGTAAATAGCCGCGCCGCCGTTGAGCGCGAGCACATCTTGCGCCGGCCCTATCCCGCCATCAAGCGCGCTTCGCAGCATCCGCACCGCATCGTCGAGATTGTTGATCACAAGCGCGCGACGGTCGCCACGGCGCACGCCGAGACTCTCCGGCGTGATTTCGTACTCGAGCATTTCACCGTCTGCGCGAAGCTCCGCAACCCTGGTCGGTCCGCTTACCGATATCTCGTCGATGCCGTCACTACCGCGCACGATCATCGCGCGCCGCGTACCGAGCGCCTTGAGTGCATGCGCCATCGGCATGATCAAATTGTCTTCGGCCACTCCGAACAGATGATAACGGGGGCGGGCCGGACTGCCGATCGCGCCCATCAGGTTGAAAATCGTGCGAATTCCAAGTTCGCGCCGGAGCGGAGCGAGCCGCGCGAAACCGGGATGGTACGCGGGCGCAAAGATGAAACAGCATCCCGCGCCGTCGAGGCATCGGGCGAGTCCCTGCGGATCGCAATCCACCTTGACCCCGAATGCTTCGAGCACATCGGCAGTTCCCACTTTGCCGCTGATCGCGCGATTACCGTGCTTCGCAACCGGCACGCCCGCCGCTGCTGCGATTAGCGCCGCGCCGGTCGAAATGTTGAACGTGTCCGCGCCGTCGCCGCCGGTCCCGCACGTGTCGAGCACTTCGCGATCGCGCAAATTCAGCGGACGCGCCCGCTTGAGCATCGCCCGCACGCCGCCGGCCAACTCCCCGGCCTCTGCGCCTTTGATCTTCAGCGCGACCAGAAACGCCCCGACGATCGAGTCGTGCGCGCCGCCGTCCATTATTTCGCCGATCGCAACTTCAGCCTCGGCGTCGGTGAGCGAGCGCCCGTCGATGAGCGCTATCAGGGCGTCGTGAAGTGTGCTCATTGAGCGTTACCGTCTTGATCGATCCGGTCGAGAAAGTTTTTCAGCAGATGCTTTCCTTCGACGGTCAGAATCGATTCGGGATGAAACTGCACGCCCTCGACTGCGAGTTCCTTGTGCCGAAGTCCCATGATTTCGTTTTCCGCGGTGCGCGCGCTGACTTCGAGCGTGGACGGGATCGAAGCGGGATCGACTATCAGCGAATGATACCGCATCGCGTCGAACGGACTGGGCAGACCCGTGAAAATCGTGTTGCCATCGTGAATCACCGGCGAAGTCTTGCCATGCATCAGCCGCTTCGCGCGCACGACCTTTGCGCCGAACGCCTCCCCGATGCACTGATGGCCCAAACACACGCCGAGAATCGGCACCTCGCCGGACATCTCGCGCAGCAGCTTCAGCGAGATTCCCGCCTCGGCCGGCGTACACGGTCCCGGCGAGATTACGACTGCGGCGGGCCGGAGCGCGCGCACTCCGGCCACATCGATCGCGTCGTTGCGCTTCACGGTGACCTCGGCGCCGAGTTCACCCAGGTACTGCACGAGGTTGTAGGTAAACGAATCGTAGTTGTCGATCATCAGCAATCGAAGTGCTTTTCCGTTCTTGCTCATCGCCGTTTACCTTTTTGCCGCCGCTTCGAAATCGCGCGCGGCCTGGAGCGCCCGCACCATCGCACGAGCCTTGTTCACCGATTCCTCGAATTCCGCACCGGGGTCGGAATCCGCGACGATCCCGCCGCCCGCCTGGATATAAACGCGGTTGTTCTTGATCAGCAGCGTGCGGAGCGCGATCGCGGTGTCGGTGTTGCCGGTGTAGCTGAAGTAACCGACTGCGCCGGCGTACACTCCGCGGCGCACCGTCTCCAACTCGTCGATGATCTCCATCGCGCGGATTTTCGGCGCGCCCGACACGGTGCCCTGCGGAAAGGTCGCGGCGAATGCGTCGAACGCGTCGCATCCCTTGCGCAGCACGCCGGTTACGTTCGAGACGATATGCATCACGTGCGAATAGCGCTCGACCACCATCATCTCGGTGACCTTAACCGATCCGATTTCGGAGACCCGGCCAACGTCGTTGCGGCCGAGATCGACCAGCATCACATGCTCGGCGCGCTCCTTTGGATCGGCGAGCAGTTCGGCCTCGAGTTCCCGATCTTCGGCCTCGGTCACGCCGCGCCGCCGGGTTCCCGCGATCGGCCTAAGCGTAATCTCGCGCCCCTCGACCCGAACCATCACTTCGGGCGACGCGCCGACCAGCGTGTGATCGCCAAGCCGCAGGTAGAACATGTACGGCGACGGGTTAATCGTGCGCAGGCTCCGATAAATATTGAATGGATGCGCGGTGAGCGGCGCCTCGAAGCGCTGCGACGGAACGACCTGGATCACGTCGCCGGCCGCGATATACTCCTTCGCCGCAGAAACCATCGCCATGTAGCCTTCGCGGGTCTGATTCGACGTGATCGTCGTGTCGTTGACAACCGCACCCGCCGCACCTTCCAGACAGGGCGGCGCCGCCGGACGTTTCAGCCGCTCGATTATTTCGTCGATTTTCACCCGCGCACTCTGATAGGCCGTGTGCGCCGACGCGAATTCCTCCACCGGCACGTTGGCGATTATCTTGAGTGTCTGGCGCACGTTGTCGAAGCACAGCACCGTGTCGGTGAACATCAGGTGGAAGTCGGGCGTGCCGAGATCGTCGTGCGCGGTTTCCGGAATCTTCTCGAAGCATCGCACGATATCGTAAGCGAGAAATCCCACCGCGCCGCCAAAGAATCGGGGCAGGTTCGCGAGCTCGGGGGCGCGAAATCGCTTGACCTCGGCGCGCAACTCCTGGAACGAGTTGGCGACCGAGCGCACTTCGACGCCACGGCCGGGCCGGATGATGTCCATGCGGTTTTTTCGCGCGCGCATCACGACCGAGGGCTCCGATCCAAGAAAGGTATAACGCCCCCACTTCTCGCCGCCGCGCACGCTTTCGAGCAGGAAGGCGTAGTCGTCGCGGGCGACCTTCAGGAAGGCCGAGACCGGAGTTTCGAGATCGGCGGCGACTTCCTCGAAGACCGGGATCAGGTTGAATCCCTTCGCCGCCAGTTGTTCGAATTCACGTTCACTCGGATGCAGCATGTCGGTCCCTCACTCCATTCCCGTCATCTCGATCAAGCCGGCTTCCCTTACCCTGAAAAAGGAAAGAGCCGCGGGGTGTTCGCCCGCGGCCCTTCAGAAAATCGGTTTTGTGATGATGGATCTACAAAGCCGGCGCGCAGGCGGATGCATCGACGTACCAACGCCACCATCCCGCGCAAACCTTTCGGCTCATGAATTCCATCGCTGAGTTAGTAATCCATACCGAACGACAGCTTGTCAATGCAGGGGCCAGCCCCTGCTCCCTGCCTCAATGCGAGGTCGTGTACGCCTGCTTGTATTGCTCGCGGAGTTTTCCCTGCGCGGCCGCTGCCTCGCCCGAGGAACCGTAGGGGCCCACGCGCACGCGGTACCAGATCTGCCCGTTGAGCATGGTCGTCAGTTCCTGCGCGTTGTAGCCGAGCGTTTTCAGGCGCGAGACCATCTCATCGGCCCCGCTCTTGTCCATCACGGCTTCGATTTGAATGTTGTATGGCCTCAGCGCTGATGCGGGCGCGGCTACGGCCGGACTCGGAGCTGGCCCGGAATCAGCCTCCTCCGCAGGCACCGGGCCTGACGCCGTAGGATTCAGCGCCGGCGCCGACGCGGGAGGTTTTACGCGTGCGATGGTGACTGGTGATGCATGCGATGCGGGCGGCATAGCCGCGACCGCAGGCGCAGCCGGTGGAGACATCTCCGCCATGGGCGCCGGTTTCGTTTCGTCCACCGGAGCACTCGGCAGCGGATAGGTGGTCGAGGTTTGGTTCAGGTCAGGCTGGTTCTGGCGGGCCATCTCGTAACCCGCAACCAGGCCGAGAGCAAACACCGCGCCGGAAAGGCCGATTAAGGAGACCAGGATTAGAAACGCGCCCCCGGTCCTGATTTCGAATCGCATTCGCCCACCTCACATCCGCTCTGGAGCGCTCACGCCAAGCAATTCGAGTCCGCCGGCTATCGCCGACTTCAGAATTTCCGCCATGAACATTCGCGCCACGCTCAGTTCGCGATCAGGCCCGATTATACGGTTAGTTGGCTTGTTGTAGTAGCGATGGAACTCTCCGGCCAACTCGAGCAGGTAAAACGGTATCCGGTGCGGCTCGAGCGCTTCGGCCGCGGCCGTCATCACCGCTGGAAGTCCAACCGCGCGCCGGGCGAGATCGAGTTCTTCGGCATCGAGCAAATTGAGATTTATCTCCGACGGCTCGGCCGGCAACCGGAGACCCAGTTTCTCGCCCTCGCGAAAGATACTGGCAAGGCGCGCGTGCGCGTACTGGACGTAAAAGACCGGATTCTCGGGCGCCTGCTTCTTGGCGAGTTCGAGATCGAAATCAAGCTGACTGTCGGACTTGCGGAACAAAAAGAAAAATCGCACCACGTCGACGCCGACCTCATCGATAAGCTCGTCGAGCGTCACGTAGGTGGCCTTGCGGGTGGACATCTTGACCTTCTCGCCGCCGCGCGTGAGCGTGACGAACTGGTAGATGATCGCGCTAATCGGCGCAGTGTCGTAGCCGAGCGCCTTTACCGCCGCGACGACCTGCTGATGCTCGCCGATATGATCCGAACCAAATACATCGACGATTAAATCGAACCCGCGCCTCAGCT
>JBGPNU010000081.1:0-11151 GCA_041487675.1 Binatus sp. (SeqCode) | reverse complement strand
CTTCGCAGCGGTGCGGCGTGGATCGATCATAGCGTCGCTTTTCGAAATCGAGACGACTTGCTCATCAGTCGAGAGCGTTGGAAGAAAGAACGTCAGCGGCGTTACGTGCAGCTCAACCTGCCGCTCAAGCCGGACGAATACCTGGACCGCTTGTGTTCCGTTCTCGAGGAAAAGCTCAAACGCGTTGATGGAGCGGTCGCGAATGGCGATATAACGATCGAAGAGGGCACGATACGGCTGCCGCGCCCGAAAGCCGACCCCGTATCTGCGGAGACTACACGACAACGTACGGCGCTTTTCAAGGAAATTGGAACGATCCAGTTGCCGGATCTGATCCTGGAAGTCGACAGTCAGACCGGTTTCAGCCGAGCGCTGCTCGATCGACCCGCGCGCTCCGAACACGAACTACTCAAAGTCTACGGCGGCATGCTGGCGCACGGCACGTCGATGGATGCCAGCACGGTTGCCTTGCAGATTCCACAACTCACAGCCGCGCAGATTCTCTCCGGCATGCAACTCTTTGAGGATGCCGGCCGGGTACGCGCGGCGAGCGATGCTGTCGCGAGCTTCCAGCGGCAGCTCCCCGTAACCGCCACCTGGGGCGACGGTAGCCTTGGGTCCTCCGACATGATGAGTCTCGACGTTTCGCGCAACATTTGGAATGCGCGACTTGATCCAAGGCGCGGCGTCGCCTCAGTTGGCACCTATACGCACGTTTCAGATTTCTGGAGCATCATCTACGATTTGCCGGTGGTCTTGAATGATCGGCAGGCCGGCCCCGCGATCGAAGGTGCGATCCGCCAAGAAGAAATTCATATCGACCAACTGGCGGTCGATACCCACGGCTACACCGACTTCGGAATGGGTACTGCGAAGCTCCTTGGTTTCGATCTCTGTCCGCGACTCAAGCGTCTGAAGGAACGTAAACTCCACGTTCCGCGCAAGCTAAGTATCCCAAACGGGATCCGTGATGTCGTCGACACCAACGTGTCATTGCGCGTGATCCGGCAGCAATGGGACGAATTAGTGCGGATCGCAGCGTCGATCGAAACCGGAACGAGTGCTGTTATCGCGCTCGCGCGCTATGGGTCGGCCGCGGTGAACGACCCGGTGTACCGGGCGGGCGTGTATTTCGGTCGGCTGATTCGAAGCATCTACCTCTGCGATTACTTCACCAGCGAATCGTTCCGCCGAATCATTAATCGGATCCTGGTGCACGGAGAGGCGGTTCACCAGCTGCAGCGGGCGATTCATCAGGGCTCGTTTTCGAAACCCCGCGGTCAGCGGGACGAGGAGCTGATCGCCATGTCAGGTTCGCTCACGCTGCTTACTAATCTCTGTCTAGCGTGGACAACATCGAGAATCCAATCGGTGCTCCAAACCTGGCCGCAAAACCAGCAGCGAGACGAAGGCGCCGCTTGGCTGAAAGCGGTTAGCCCGGCACACTTTCAGAACATTAATATGCGCGGCACCTTCAGCTTTCCGGTGGAACGGTATGCCGATCGGCTCCTCGATCGCACCGGAAATGCGGCAACCGCCTAAGAGCACGGTCAACTTTCACGCGACGTCGGCGGTTACTCTCTAGTTCCCCGCGCCAGTACGTAGCCAGGGTTGAACGTCGCAAAATCGCGGGCTTGTGCGACGACGCTTCGATGCTCGGGGCTCTCCAAATCCAAGTCGATAAGCTGCGTCAGCGCGCCTCCATGAAGCAGCCGCAGCACTTCGGAGATCACCAGGCCGCCCGCGACCGCTCCAACAAACGGAGCCCCCACTGCTTTTCCGGCGAGCAAGGTGACGCCACATTTATCGAGAATGCGATTCTCGAGTAACTTGTTATACGCGGCCTGACTGATCAGTGTCTCTTCCGCCTTCTTTTTCTGCTCGCGCCATATTTCAACAGCTGAACGTGATCCCGGCAGTGTATGAACTCTAATGGTTCGAAAGTCTTGGTGACCACGGCCCAGCCCGGATTCGACGACGAGCCCGAAACCCGTTCGATCGAGCGCGCGCCGGCCGAGCGCATTGTCGAGGCCGCACAGCGCTACGCTCGGCTCGTCATCGCACCGCGCAACGGAAGCGTCGAAGAGCCTTTCGTAAATCGCGGTCGAAAAGCCGCAGCGTTCGAGCCATGTCGCCATGGCGCGCGTCTTCTTCTGACCGATGACGTTGCTATCGGTCAAAATCGACGTACTCTCCGTCGATGGTGTAATGATATCGACGTCCTGTAGCACGAGATGCACCGCGCTCGGATCCGAGTAGGGCAGGAGGGCAAGTGCCCAGAGGTACGCTTGGCCAAGGTGACCCAGACCGAGCAACCAGAGGCGCGAGGGCAGCAACCGTAGCTGCGGTTCATCTGCTGCGTCTTGTAGCCAATCGCACGTTGGGTCCGGCTGCCAGAGCGATAGGCCGACCGCACGGCGGCCGGCGATCACGCTTTCGCGACGCACATGCAGAAATGCCTCATTCACCGCAAGGCCCGCGGCGAGCACCGCCGCGGGCGGGATGGCCGGACCGCCACGAAGTATCAGCTCGGAATAAGCTGGAACAATTCCGCCGCGCCAGCCGGCGAACATCGTACGGACATGAAAATCCGCGCGCCGGGCGTGCACGGCGCCGCCGATGGAAATAGTAGGTAGGTCAGAACCCGCGGTACCGCCCACAACGTGGCCGCCGAGCGCGGTGACAGCATCGCCAAGTAGGGAGCCGAGCGGCAAGGGAACAATCAGGCGCGCATCTAAATTCCCCGAGATAGATACGCCTCCGAGAAATACGCGGCGCGCGAGCGCGACGCAAGTAAGGAGTGCGGCTTGATGCGCCGCACATTCCGCTTCGGCAATTCTGATTTCAATACGCAGCTGATAGCCACGAAAAAGCTTTTGCGCTTCTTCGACGCTAGCGGCGGCGCCGCTGTCCAACGCTTCCTTAACAAGGCGATGCAGAGAGTCTGCAATACCGAATTCGCTCACGATGTCACCTCTAGAATCCAATATGGAGGAATGTCCGGCGGCGGCTGGACAAAACAGTTTCCCAACGTCTCGCGCCGAGATACCGGTAGATACCGATATCGGCTCGTTGCACCGCTCGCGCCGCGAAGCGCGGGACGATCAAGGCGATATGTCCGGCTCGTGTGATCATCGGATGCGCTTGATCGGACGGACTCTGTTGCGAGCTGCCGGGATGCGTGTGGACATCCGCGACGACGGCTAGATCTCGGCGGCGGCATATTTCCCAAAGACGACCGAAATAGCGCCCGTCGAAACGAACGATACCGGTGTCCAGGCTTCGCGGATCGAGATCGTCGTACAGGACGAAATCAACGATACGAGCGCGGGCGCCAGAGCGATATCCAAGCAAGAACGCGCCGCTTTCGCGTGCTCCATGTCGACCGCGCTCGTAAAGCTTGGTCAGCAATCGTTCCCATGTCCACGGCGCGCAGGAAAGTTCATGCTGCGGCGCCCACAGGGGCCGCATAGTCCCGAGAATTGAGAAGTTCATGCACGAGCTCCAGATACTGTGTGATGCCAAGTGATGGACGCCAAATCTTCGATGGCATTTCGGTGCGCCAGTTATCGTGGCCGGCGATCGCTTCGCGGTCGCAGGGTAGATAAAGCGCCGAGCCGGATTTCCAGCCGGGATTGAATACGGCGCCGAGGCGACCGCCGCGACTGCGCGGCCAGCGATCAAAGGGAAGCGGCGTATCTTTCTCCGCGTCCCAGGGCCGCGCCGTCGGCGGCGTATCAGGGAAACCCGTTAGATCGAATCGCAACACGAACTGGCGGCCATCGCGCGCGGTAACCGCGATGACCGCTGTCGGCCATGTCGTTCTGAGCAATCGCCAGCGGCCATCGGTCTCGCCAAGCCGGAATACCGCGCTCTTCACATCGGCCTCGAAGGCGCGAGCATCCGGCGTCATTACGCCCCCTCATCGGCGGCGCCGTTGACGCGTTCGTTGGGGACCAAATCGAACGCGATGCGGCATGCCGGGTGGCTCGTCAACGTGCCGATGTGCGCGCTCGGGGCAGGGCGTTCCTGCGTGCCGACAATCTGCAGCACGTGCTCGCCGGCTTCCTCCGGCGTCATCTTGAACTTTTGTTCCGCTGCCCACCGCTTGACACGCGCGACCGTCGTACCCGGCGCGAATTTCCGCTCCACGGTGTCGTTATTGAACGTGACGGTCACGTCGATGCGGCGGCAACGATGCACATGCAGCTTGAGGCCGGTCGCCGAGGCAATCTTTCCGACGGGCGTCTGTTCATCGATGGCGTCTTCGCCATCTTCCAGAAACAGAAGTGCGTCGGCGCAGTGATGTTTGCTCACGATCACGGCTTTGACGTCGGCCAAGATGGCGGTGGCGGGGATTTCGAGATGATCGACGCGGCCGATCTGCTCGCCCTGATAAAACACTTCAATGGTATTCATACGCGGTTCTCCGGGGCGCGGTGCTCGGCGCAATGCCTCGCTTTCCGTCCCTTACGCGTACTTAATACGGCGGGGCGGGCGAATCCGGAAAGCCGTCTTGGTACCTCTACAGTTGCGTCAATGGACCGCGGGGTGTCGCCGGACAGATGAAGAAGTGAGGACAGCGGGGACAGGTGACCGGATCTGGCTCGGGCGGAAACCGGCCGGCGGTGATGCCGGATAGAAGCTCGGCACTCCTGGTTTTTCGTTTCGCCAGTTTCTGTGAAGTGATGGTGACGGCTTCGAACGTCTCATCTGTCAGATGGAGCGCTTCGAAGCGATACGCGACACCGAAGTGGGCTTGTGCGGCGAGCATGTAGAGGGTGTACTCGAGCCGGTCGTATTCATCACTACGTTTGTATCCCGTGCGCACACGCCTAAGGACTACCGTGCCGTCAGGTAGCTCGGCCATTTCGTCCGGCTCAACGACGACTCGTCCATTCGGGAAATCGATCGCGAGCGGTTGGGATTCGCGAAAGCGTCGGCCAGCGCCGTGGCGAACCAGGCTATCGACGAGTTGCGTTGCCAGGCGACGATAGTCGGCTGCAAACGCATGGTTCCGGGGTCCCCTGGTGGACCATATGCGGTCAAACTCCACGAGGGCGTCCGCCGTTGTCGGCTCGCGGGAAAGACGTTCCGCGGCTAGCCATTTGATAAGGTCATATAGGCAGTCGTGAGTGCGAGAAAATGCCGTCGTCTTGCGGGCGCTTCCGAGCCCCAGTACGTGGGTATAGAAGAAGCGTCTCGGGCACTGCTCATAAGATTTGATGTGTCGGTCCGTGACCTGCCACCGGGTTGACCAGTGGATTTCGATGGACAGCGGACGAGGTGCGTCGGGTGGCAGGGGTAGTTGGGCTGGTTTTGGCACCTCAACACAGTGCGTCGTAATCTCGTTTAGGTAAGGCGACGGTCCGCGATTGTTCCCCCCGGGTTGCTTGCGGCAGAGCGTTAAGCGCAGGTGTGTACGTGCACGCGAGGCTGCTACGAAAAATAGGCATTCTTCCTCATCGTAATGGGCCGTCTTTAGTAGTTCGGTTGAGTCTGCCCCAGTGGCGTCCGCGACCATACCGTCGGGTGGTGGACACCTGTGTCCTCGGTAATTCGATGGAACGCTCGCAACGGTTAGACCGGGGACGTGAACCGCTTTGAATTCCAAACCTTTGCTTCCGTGAATCGTCATGAGACGCACGGCATCCATGTGCAGTGCACCGACGGGAACTTGCCGTAGGTCACGTTCCTCGGCCAACAACACAAGCTGGCGCACGCGGTCCAGTGTGCGTTGAATCGGCGCGCTCGAGTGCGTCGGGCTCTGTTCGCGCACGAAGTTGAGGAATTGCCAAATCGCCACAGCGCGCATACGCGCTGAAACGGTCGTGCCTTCGGACAGCTCCGCCGCATAGCGCGTCTGATCGAGGAGCCACGTCGCGAGATAGTCCCACGTCGAGCCTTGAGGTAGACCGGAAAGATCCGCGCTCAATCGCTGAAGACTTTCCGCCGCGGTCGCAGAAAGCGAGGGTAGCCGTGCGGTCTCCGCGAGTTTTTCAACGGTGGGTTTCGTGGTCTCCCTCAGATGCCGCGTGACAACAGCCACGTCTTGCAGAGACAGCTCATAGCGGCGCATGGCACCAATCCGTACAAGGCCGTCGCCGAACGGATCGATGGCCAAGCTCAGGAGGGCAAGCAGATCCCGTACCTCGTCTCGCTCGAAGAGACTACCCAGATGCAAAACGGGAATGCCGCGAGCTTCCAGTCCGGAAGCAATGTCGTTCAAGCGGCCGTTGGAACGACACAGTACTGCTTGATCCCGAAGACGCACGCCTGTCTTTTCCAGTTCACGGACGCTCGCTGCGATTCCCTCGACCTCATCGTCGAGCGTTTCGAATCGCCGAATCTCAGGACGTATGCTCGATGCGCCGCATTGCGATTGCAGATTCAGCAAAAGCATGCCTTGCGAAGCGCCCATCGTCTTGGAGAACCCAGCGAACAAATCAACGATTTCCTTGGACGAGCGATAATTCAGATCCAGTTGAGCGGTCGATGCCCGGGGATATTCGTTGGCAAACAGCACCATGTTCGCTGACGAGGCGCCGCGAAAACGGTAAATCGATTGACGCGCATCGCCGACGACCCAGAGTCTACGGCCCTCGGCCGCGACCGCCTTTAGTAGGCGCGCGCTGGCGCGATTTACGTCCTGATATTCGTCGACGAGCACGTGACGATGTCGAAGTTGAACGCTCGCTCGCAATCCGGCATCGCGCTCCAAGAGAAGAGCAGGGCGCATGATGAGGTCGCCAAAATCGACGGCGGCACGGTCGCGCAATGCTTGTTCGTATAGGGTGTAAATACTCGCCACTTCGAGCCGTTCTTCTGCGGCGGTTTTCGAATCTTCATCGGTCGCTCTATCGAGCATCGCCTGGGCGAGTTCCCGGTAGCGATCCGGTCCGACGAGCTCGTCCTTGGCGCGGGAGATGGCGGCGATCACGTCCCGCAACACCATGGCCGGATCCCAGAGATTGCGGTAGTGGACCAAGGGAAGCGTCGGCAAGATCTCCTCCAGGACGTCGATCGCATCGCTGCGATCGAAGAGAGCAGGGTCCGGAGGTAGATTCAAGCGGTCGTGATAGCGTCGGACGAGATCCAGTCCAAAGGCGTGAAATGTACCGACCCAGATCCGCGGCGCAGTGTCGGGAAGTACCGACGATATACGCTCCACCAGTTCGCCGGCCGCGCGGTTAGAGAATGTCACGGCGAGGATCGCCGCCGGGTCCACGCCTTCGCTGACCAGCGATGTTACTCGCTGTACGAGCGTCCGCGTTTTGCCGGTGCCTGGACCTGCTTGCAAGAGGAAGGCTGAGTCTTTATGCGTCGCCGCGCGATCCTGTGATGGATCGGGTCGCGCTAGTATCGTCGACGTTTGCTTTTCCTCGTTTGGTGCGGCCGGTGGCAATAGCAAAGCGTCGAAAATCTGCTGTCGCACGAGGTTGATCGGCAGACCTGTTTGAGTAGCGATGCTGCGTGCGGCGAGCTGCTGCCCGACATGGAGCTCTTTCGCCATTGAGCGGGGAAATACCAGTTCTCGCGCAAAGACGTTTGCTTGCAGCTCTCGACGCTCGCGCGCCCCGTAATCCTCTACGCGCTGTAATCCGACAGGCGCAATTTCAGTAGTGCGGGACGGATCGATGTCTTCGGTATGACACTCCGCAGTCGTGCTGTGCACGCGGGCATGGCCGATCTCGTGTGCGAGCAACAACGCACGCTCGCCACTAGAGCTCGCCGCTTCACAACAAATCGTCCCTGTTTGCTCGTCATAGAGCCCGCGCGCTCCCTTGAGACCCGGGTCGCCCGACGGAAGCCACGCGACGTGAAGATCTAGGTGTCGTGCAGCCGCTGTTGCGAGCGCATCGGGATGCATTCGATCGACTCCACTGCTTACTATATCGTGATGCAGCTGCGCAGCGTTCGTTCGAATTAGGTCGAATGCATCCATACAGCAATCAGAGACTCAGTAGAAATTTCTGCTGCTCCTCGGTTAGACCTGAGGTTCGGACCGCTTCTTCAAATGTTTGCTTGACCGGAACATCGGGTTTGTTATCCGCCCTGAGATGAGTGCTTGCTCGTCTCTCCGCACCTGTAGCGAAATGAGCGACGACGATGTCCAGGGGCGCGGGAAGCCCATTCGCGACATGCTGACTGAATCCAGATGTCATTGTGTCGCCATCAATCTGACGGTCCCGCATTTTTATAAAAAAGAGATTGTTAGCAGGCAGGCGCGAACAAAAGTCACGTACTCCCTTGCGATCAAGCGTCGCAAAGGGATTGTCCGGTGATTTGACGGGCGCGCTACTGCCAGCCGCTTCTTGTTTCACAGCGTACAGTCGGTTCTCAAACCGGCTCATGGCACGCGATACGACCGGGCTTATTAATGTCGCTACCGGCTCGGTCGTGTCCGGGCTATCCGAATAAAAATCAAGCGCGAGCAAAACGGCAAAATCCGTCAGCTCCGCCGCGTGCTCCGGGTAGCGACGGACAAATTGCTCAAGCAGCTCTGCATCAGGTTTAGATGCGGCGAGAGCGAACTCGTACAGCACGTCGCGAGCCGGCGATCGGTTGCGGGTTTGGGTATTGCTCATGGCGTCTCCTTGAATTTCACGAGTAGAGCAGCCGCCCGTTTGAGGCGGTTGCGAATGGTCCGGCCGGTGACCCCGCAAAGGTCAGCCGCGGATTCTTCTTTATGGCCGTAAATGCAATGGAGCACTACGGCGTTGCGCAGATCGGGCGGCAGCGACTGGATCGCCTCGCACAGCTCGGCCAATTGCGCTGTACGCTCCGCGTCGGCCGGCGTACGCAATACTTCGAGAATCTCTTTCTGGTCTTCGTTTTCTGGCCCATCGGTGATGTCTGACACCGATGTGTTGGGATTCATGCGACGAGTTTCAGCGGCGATCGCGCTGAGGCACAGCGCGTCGAACGCTTTATTGAATTTCACTTCGTAGAAATCGAGCTCGTCGGGGTTGTCACCACCGCCGTCCTCAGCGAACAGCTCAGCGAACTTGGAAATTACTTCTTCGCGCACCATGTCCGCGCTGAAAATCTTGTTCGGCCGAATTTTCTTTACGAGTGTCACCCCGCGGCGTTCTAGGTGCACCCGCAACAAAGCGCGGCAAGTTGACATGTCGTCGGTGCGGCGGGCGTTGCGGATGAGGTGGACAAATACTTCCGGCGATAGGTAGTCTTGGTGAGATCGATCGTTGATGGCAGCTCGCGCTTCGAGCGTCGCCCGATCTTGGGAGAGAGCATGGTCTATCGCGGCTTCGATCACCGCCGGGCGGACGTACAACTGGCCGTCTTTGGTTGTTTTCGTCAGCTTTCGAGCCATTAGACCCCCTGATGCTAACCGGTTAATTGCAGGCGCACCCTGCTTTCATCCGATTGATCGGTCGCCGTAGCTAAAAGCGGAAAGAGAAAGTCGTATATTTTTTTTACCTTCTTATACAGTTGGTTGATAGCGGTCAACAGCCAATACTTACCTGTGGGTCGCTGCCTCTGCTTCAGTCACGGCGAATTCTCGACAGCACGACGGCTGTGAGCCCGATCGCGGCGCCCGATTACCGTGAACGTGGATCTCTCCCGAGCCCGTCTGAAGCATCGGGGCGGGGCTAATCATAGGCGGAAGAGCGGAATCGGAACCTTTGCCATCAAAACGTCTCTATAGAAGAGGCCGGGTCCGGTATCCGCTTAAAACAACGAACTGCTAGAATCTCTATATTATGAAGCTCTCGCGCCGCATGCGCCGATCCTCCATTTGGATCGCTGTTTTCGCCCTCCTGGCGATGCAGGTCGCTGTTTCGGCGTACGCCTGTCCTTACACTGTTCCAGCCTCGATGGGCGAATCCGGTATGGGACCGGACTGCGCCAGCAAGATGAGCGGCACGGACCAGCCGAACCTCTGTAAGGCGCACAACGATGCGCCGTCCCAGCCCAAGAGCGACCACGCGCCGAGCGCTTCCGTCGTCGCGCCCTTTATCGTTATTTCTCTCATTACGTTCCTTGATACGTCGAGCGATTCCCGCGCCGCGCAAAACGGCGCCTACGATCGCGATCGACTCGCACCCGACGGTTCGCCGCCACTCTTCCTGCGCCTGCAAGTCCTCCGGATCTAGACGCTAGTACCGCTTCGTGCCCCGTGAAGGGCGCTGGTCGTACTCGCTCGTCTACTTCGGAGAACGTTTGTGTCTACATCACCATTGGTTCGCGATCCGTGCCGCTTACTTCAGGCGTCCACTGCGGTCGTGTTGCTGTTCTATGCCGGCGTTAGCACATCACGGGCGGTTGCCGCACTTTCATTCGATGACGCGTTGGCCGCGGCCGAAGCGCGCGCGCCCGAATTAAACGCCCGGCGCCACGCCATCGAAGGTGCGGAAAATTCCCGCCGTGCCGCCGATCGTCTTCCGGACCCGAAGCTCGTTCTCGGGCTCGACAACGTACCGGTCGATGGTCCGGACCAGTGGTCGCTCAACCGCGACTTCATGACCATGCGCCGGATCGGGATCATGCAAGAAGTACCGAACGGCGCGAAACGGCAGGCACGCGCCGATGCCGTTGGGGCGATGGCGGAGCGGGAAAAAGCCCTACTGACCGTCGACCGGCTCATGGTGCGCCGCGACACCGCGCTCGGGTGGCTCACTCGATATTATCTGGAACGAAAGCTCGCGCTTTTCGATGAGGTAGATCGCGAGAACCAAGTGGTAGTTACCACTGCACAAGCGCGGCTCGCGAGCGGCCAGGGAATGGCGGTCGAGACGACGATCTCGCGGCAGGAGGTCGCCCTGCTCGCCGATCGGCGCGACGATGCAACGCGCGAGCTTGCGCGTGCGAAAGCCGCGCTCGCACGTTTCGTGGGCGACGCCGCCAACGAGCCGCTCGCCGGCGATCCGCCTGTCTTTCGTATCGATACCGCACACCTGCGCGAACAACTGCATCGCCATCCCGAACTTGCCGTGTTCGAACCGATGGCGGCCCAAGCCGCCGCTGAGACACGGGAAGCGCAGGCCGCAAAACGTCCCGATTGGGGCGTTGAGCTCGCGTATCAAAAGCGCGGTGAACCCTTCAGCAACATGGCGTCACTGCAGTTTACTTTCGACCTGCCACTCTTCACCGGCAACCGCCAGAACCCGCGTGTCGCCGCGAAACGCG
>JBGPNU010000080.1:0-11179 GCA_041487675.1 Binatus sp. (SeqCode) | reverse complement strand
GGCGGGGCTCGAGATGGAAGCGATGCGCACGCGGATGCCCTACCAGATCGGCGCGCGCGCGTTCCGGCCGATTATCGATCGAATCGGCCGCGAGACGGAAATCGTGCGCGAGGAGAGCATGCTGCGGCTCAAGAGCCATCGCGTCCAGCTCGGCGGCGACGCCGGCATCCTCGGCGCGAGCATCGAGGCGGCTCTCACCCGCGCGCAGTTCCAGCCGCCCGAGCTCAAGCAACTCGCCGACGCGTTAAAAATCCCCGCCGGCGATTTGCCGCGACTGCGAACCGTGCTCGCCGCGATGGAACGCGAAGGCCGGGTCGTGAAAATCGCGACCGATCTATACTTCAGCCGCGCCGCGTCTGACGCCGCCCGCAATAGCCTCGTCGAGTATCTGAAAACCCATTCCGAAATTACCGCCGCGGTCTTTCGCGATCTGCTAGGCGCGTCGCGCAAGTTCGCAATCGCACTCCTCGATCACTTCGACCACACCGGCGTAACCACCCGCGTCGGCGACGCCCGCCGCCTCCGCACCCCCAATCCGTCATCCTGAACCCTTCGCCTATCCCCTCTCCTTGTCCAAGGAGAGGTGCAGCTTCTTCGCCTCTCTCCGACAGGGGGCTTTGCACATTTAACCCCTTCCTGCACAAAAAGTCAGGCGGCTGCACAAAAACTGCTGGATGAAGCGGAACCAAGCGGGATGAACTGGGACGGGTTTCGCGGACCAAGCCGGACTACGGCGGACGAGGTCGGACAGCCTACTGCTGAAACAAACCAGCCTGTACAACGGGCAACGGGCGAAAGACCCCGACAATGATCCAGCTTCCGGGATGCTGATGGATTGTTCCGACATAAAAATGAGTGTCGAACTTGTTAATGATCTCGTCCGCGTACCGCTGCCGAAACGGAGCTTCCCAGCCGTCTCCGTGGCTCTGGCGCACCTTTCGATATAGTGCGCTCATCTCCCAGTCTGTGCAGATCATGTGATGCCCACCGCACGCGGGATCGGCGCAATCAAACAGGTAGCTGAACTTGAACGGAATTTTCTCAAGTTCCTCTGGCGGTTCGGTCTCAAACATCTGCATCTGCTGAAGCGCTTGCTTTTCATCAAGCGTCCAATCGGGGGTGTCGGCGTCTATTTTTAAGCGTTTGATCTTCGCGGGTTTGAAAAGTCCAAGCGTCGGCTCGCCACGATCATCACGAATGCGTTGCAACTCGCACAGCGACGACGACTTAAGCGGGAAGATCAACTTCTTGCGGGCTTCCCACTGAGAGTCAGTCGGCAGCACGCCAGGTATCGGTTTGATAGATTCGCGGTCCGGATTGTAGCTCTCGACTCGCTGATCGTTGCGAGCCTTTTGAACTCGCATTTCGACATACTGATACTTGGAAAATTTCTGATTGCGTTTCAGTTGCCGATAAGGCATCGGGAACAAGCGAATCCATTTGCCGTCGCAGATTCCGGCGGTGCACGAAGATTCGACCGATTTACGAGCGGGAGTGGGGTACGTGCGAACCGTTATGAGGACGCGTTTCGTTTCCCAAGGCATCGAACGCTACAGGTCAAAGCCTTGCAGTCCGTTATCTTCCAGTGCCTGAAACAATCGGTGCCGGTGACATTCTGTCGGATCAGCCTCTACGCACATAAGCGCGATCCGTTGATTCAGGTTGACAAGCTCGCGCAAATTCTTTCGTAGATATTGCTCAACAACGTGTTGATCGTACCACTCCCAAATTACTTCTCGACTTCCGGCGGTAATGGCGCGAGCGCGAATGTCCCGTGGAACACCCAATTGTTGGACATGCAAATATTCGATGCCAGCCTCTTTGAGAATCCGCTGAAAATTCGTACGGCTGAAATCTGGCTTGTACATACTGATCGGTGTGTATCGAACATCGACTACGCATTTGACGGCAGCGTCCTTGAGCAGACTGACGAATTGCTCTGCGGTTCGCCCTGAATAGCCGATCGTGAAAAACGTGGCGGATTTCACAGATCGCGCCTCATTCCACAGTGCCTTTCTTTCGGCTTGCTCGCGTGCCGATCGGGTGGGGAGCTTGAGCGGGCGTCGAAGCGGCTGCATCGGTCAACTGCCAATGAATTACCCCATGCTGATCCCGCTGTCTATGTAGCCCCACGTCCTTCTCCATCCGATGCACCCAGTTATTGTTCGGGAACATCTGCGGGAGTGCGGCGCGCGTGCGTATGTCGGTCCAAGTCATCGGCGCGTTGGCAGCCCTCAGTGTCGCCACGATTTTATCTCGGAAGTCCTCGTAGCTGGTCGCGCTCTTGCGCGGCCTGTTCCAGTACGGACTTTTGCATTTCGGGCACACGCGCGGTTCGCCATCAGAGTCGCGTGGCACCCATTCATGACCGCAACGCTCGCAGCGGTATCCCATGACTGAGATCGGAACTTTCGCCATCGTCTTAATCCTCGCCTGTTATATACTCGTCGGTAATATCTTTGTCAATCAGACCTTAACAAACATATTATTAACTAATAATATATTTGATAGATAAGAGAGGTTGCCGATTACCCAAAACGCGACCGGTGCAAGCGCGCTAACGCCTGCACCGGTCTCAACCATGACGTGGCCGCGTGAATGGACACAATCACAGCCTGCAAGCGGATTGTCTCCCCAAGATCGCGATGCGCTTGGGCGCCGCGATGCGCGACAATAGCCGCGATCTCCATCAACTTCGCTGAGCGTAAACTCCGGCCGCATCTTTTCTCCTTACCCCGGTGCAGGGGCTGGCCCCTGCTCACGTGAAACATTCGCGTCTGAACCCCGGCAAATAGCCCCCTTTTGAAAAAATCAGCCGTCCAATGCGCACACTAGGCTGACTTCAACCCCGCGATGCGCGACAATAACCGCGATGTCCAAACCGAAGGACAACAATCCCTCGCGGGGCGATCTGATTCGCCTGACTGCGCGGTGCAAGGCTGCGGGTTGAGCCGGTAAGCTCGGTCCGGCGGACCTCTCCGCAGTCCTCGCGCGGCTCGACTTGCCGAGCCATCCTGATTTGCTCGTCGGAATCTCCACGGGCGACGACGCCGGAGTGTTCCGTCTTTCCGGCGATCTCGCGATCGTGAATACCGTGGATTTTTTCACGCCAGTCGTGGACGATCCTTTTACCTACGGACAGATCGCGGCCGCCAACGCGCTCTCGGACGTCTATGCGATGGGCGGGGTGCCGCGTACCGCGCTGAACATCGTATGCTGGCCGCAGTCGGGATTGCCCGGCGAGATGCTGGCCGAGATTATCCGCGGCGGCGCAGAGAAGGCGCGCGAAGCCGGCGTCGTAATAGTCGGAGGCCACACCGTCGCCGACGAGGAAGTGAAGTTCGGGATGGCGATCACTGGTGTGATCGACCCGCGCCGGATCGTGCGCAACGTCGGTGCGCGAGCGGGCGACGCGCTCGTGCTCAGCAAGGCGCTCGGCACCGGAATTCTCATGACCGCATTCAAGCGCGACAAGCTCGGCGACGAATCATACCAGGCCGCGGTCCGCTCGATGGTTCAGCTCAACGCAAACGCCGCTCTCGCGATGCTGAAATTTGACGTTCATGCCGCGACCGACGTGACCGGATTCGGCCTGGTCGGTCATGCGCTCAAGATGGCCGAAGGCAGCGGCGTGACAATCGTGTTCGAGGAGTCCGACCTGCCGATCCTGCCGGACGCGCTCGAACTATGCGGTGCGGGAATGATTCCGGGTGGCGGCCAGCGCAATCGCGAATACTATGCGCCAAGCGTGCGCATCTCGGACGAAGTCTCGGAACAAATGGCGGAGCTCGCCTTCGATCCGCAGACCTCGGGCGGATTGCTGATCGCGATCCCGGACGCGGAGGCATTGGCGCTGCTCGCGGAACTGCAGAAGTCGGGGCATCGCGACGCCGCAATTGTCGGCAGGGTCATTGCCCGCCGCGAACACCCGATCGAACTAGTCTGAGCCACCAACCCCGGAGGCGCGCCGATGGATTTCTTCGAAGTCGCCAATTCAACGCCCACGATGCGCCGCTTTCTCGACCGTCCGATCGCGGAGCCGGAGCTGGTGAAAATTCTCGAGACCGCCAACATGGCGCCGTCCGGTTCCAACGCGCAGCCGTGGGAGTTCGTCGTGGTGCGCGATATCCAGACCCGGCGCGAAATTCAGCGCCTCTACGAAGCGGTCTGGGGGCCGTATAAAGACACCGCGATCATTCGCGGCCGCACGACGCTCTCGCCGCGCGCCGTCAAGGCTCTCCGCACTGGCGATGAATTCGCGGCGCAGCTCGCCGTGGTCCCGGTTCACGTCGTGGTATTTCTCGATCGCCCGAAGATGCGCGTCGAGCGCGGCAGCGCCGAAGATCTGTTCAACTTCGGCGCGACATACGGCTCGATCTTCCCCGCAATCGAACTGATGATGCTCGCGGCGCGTGCGCTCGGAGTCGGCACCGCGATGACCACGATGCTGAGCAGCCGCGAGCCCGAGACCAAGGCGATTCTCGGCGTGCCCGCGGATTATCAGCTAATCGCTCTGATTCCGATGGGCTACCCCGACGCAGCTTTCAAGCGGCCATATCGCAAACCGGTTTTCCCGCGCCTGCATGACGGCCGCTGGGATCGCGCCTGGCCGCGCGGCGCGAGCTAGAGCTGCCTGAAATATGGTGTGAACGACACCTTGGTCAGATGAACATTTTGGCGCGGAGCCAGAGCTCGTGGAGCGGTAGTTTCGGTCCGCGGCATACGTAGATCGGCAGGTCATTCTCGTACGGCATGCAATAGTCGCATGTGAAGACCGCCGCTCGCTCGACCTGGGTAAACAATTCTCGCATGCGCTCCTCCGATCCGCCGACGACAATCACGATCTGCGGGTCGGGCGGATGGAGTCCCCAGATCCAGTAATTATTGTGGGGCGAACTCGCCGGCGGCAGATCGAACGCCGGGCCGAAGAAATCGATCGCGCCTGCTTCGCCGTAGTTGTTCGCAACGATTGCGCATCGCGAGCGCTCCTGATCCGGCAGCGCGCGATAAACCTCGGCGACTTTTGCGGCCATCTCGGGCCATCCAAATCGATCTGCAAATACCTGCGGCAAAGTCGCGCGCTCAGAGCGTTCGCCTTCGAGAACCATCTTGGCGTGGGACGAAGTCCGGCTCTGAAGACCCATCAGCGTTGCTGGAGGCAGTATCGGCAACACGAGAGGCGCGAGCACGATCAAACTGATGGCTAGCGCCGCGATCGACGCGGGCCTTATCCATCCAAGGTCGCGAGTGCGAACAAATTCCTCGATATAAGCAGCGCCGCCCGCGAGCAGTATCGGATAGATGGCCGCCAGGTAATAAATTTTCGCACCCTGCGCGACCATCACGGCGGCGACGGCCAGATATGCAATCCCGAGAGCTCGATAGCGCCTCCCGTTCTCGCCGGCGAGATAGTAGTAAAGCCCGGCCATCCAGATTGGAAAGTTGAGCGGATTTATTATGAAGATTTGGCCGAGTGCGAACTCGACAATCGACGAGTGATAGTTCTTGTTCGCCTGCGCATTGCGCATGAACTCGAGCGTCGGCCATCGGTTGCTCGCCTCCCAGATGAGATTCGGGATGACCAGCGCGATCGCCACACCCGCCCCGACCAGGAGCCATCTGGAAAAAAGCAAGCGGCGCGCTGAAGTCAGCAGGATTCCGACTTCGATCCCGAAGCACATGAACAGCATCGAATGCTTGTTCTCGATGCCGAGCCCGGCGATCGCTCCGAAGAGCATCCACAGACGAGTGTCGCCGGTGTTGATAAGGCGCGCGATGATAAACGCTGCCGCGGTCCAGAAAATCGGCTCGAACGCATTCATCGAGTAGAAGCTCTGCGTGACGAGCAATACCGGCGCCACCAACACGGAGAGCGCCGCGAGTGTCTGTCCGAACGCGCCGGCGCCGACTTCTTTCGCGAATTTGGCGGTGAGCATCACGAGCAGGGCAGCCGCGACCGCTGGAAGGAAACGTAGCGCCAAAAGAGAATCGCCGAGCAGATATCGGTTCAGCGCAAGGAGCAGAATCGACAGCGGAGGATGGTCAACGTATCCGAAACTGAGATGGCGGCTGCACGCTATGTAATAAAGCTCGTCGCGGAAATATCCGTAGCCATTGGCGGTCAGGATATGGATGATGAAGGCGCCGATTGCGAAGATCGCAACTGCAATGCGACCGGTGCCCGGCGCCCGCATGGAAAGATGATCGGATTGCGACAAGACGTTCAGAGCCGGATGAGCGGGATGACTTCGCGCGCGAATTGCTCGAGTTGCGCGTCACGATCCGACGGATGGCAAACCGCATCGACGCCGATATCGCGCGCGCCCGCCTTGATGTACTCGCTGATTTTGGCCGCGACGTCGGCCGGCCTGCCGAGCGCCGAGTAGCGCCGCGCGTGCTCGCGGAAGTCCATCGCATAGCGCTTGCTCAGATGAACGGTCGCGACCTCATGCGCCGCTTCGACACTCGCGCCGAGCGTGCAGAACAAATGGATCGAGCTGCCGAAGCTCGCGAGCTTGCGGCCGATGCGCTCGACTTCCCGGCCGATGAAATCCATTCCCTCCGCGTAGCGCTTGGGCGTGACGACGTACGGCATCCAGCCATCGCCATAGCGGGCGGCGCGCTTAAGCGGTCCCTCCGCACGGCCGCCGACCCAAATCGGAGGGCCGCCCGGTGTCGCGGGCCGCGGCTGCATGCTGATTTCGCCGAAGCTGAAATATTTGCCGCGATGCTCGACGCGCGGCTCGGTCCATAACCGCTTGATCAGCTGGATTGCCTCGGTCGCACGTCCGCCGCGTTCCTTGATAGGGACGCCGCACGCCTCGTACTCGCGCGCGAACTCGCCGCCGACGCCGACTCCGAAGATGAAGTGTCCACTGCCGAGCAGGCGATCGACCGTCGCGACCATCTTGGCCACGGTGGTCGGATGGCGCAGCGGCAGCAGATATACGCTGGTGCCGAAAATAAGTTTGGGATTGAGCGCCGAGAGATATGCCAACTGGATCAGGGGATCGCTTATCGGGCCGGTGAACGCCACGTGATCCCCGGTCCAAACGACTTCGTAGCCCCATCGCGAAATCGACTCGACGGTGCGGATCGCCTGCTCGCGGTCCGAGAGTCCGGCCATCGTGCCGAAGCGAAGACTGTTGCGCAGCGGAATTGCGTCGCTCATTTCGTTGTCATAGCGCGCGTGTGCGCAATGTCAAACTCTGGAGACGGGCGCGGGGCGAGCGCACTGCCGCGACGGCATCCTTCACAGACCGCCGCAGTCGCTTAGCGCCCCCCTTTTTTCCTGTAGTTTCCCGCGCGCGCTTTATCCGCGGTTTACGTTCGACGCCTGCAGTCCCTTGGGGCCCTGCGCGACCTCGAACTCGACGCGCTCGCCCTGTTCGAGGGAGCGGAATCCCGCTCCATCGATGGCGCTATAATGAACGAACACTTCCTGCCCGTCCTCCATCGTGATGAAGCCGTAGCCCTTCTTTGGGCTGAACCACTTAACCGTGCCGTTAGCCATGTCCCCCATACCTCCTGAAGGGAACCGGCAAGAGCGCCCCCCAACACTGGCTCCCACCGGTAGCGCCGTCTCCCCAAACGGCTGCGTACGGCGCGGCATATAGCATAAGACAGTCCGCTTACCAAACAGGTAACGCAGCGCTCACAAGCGGGTAACATCCAATCGGGTGCGGCTCTCTTAACGGCCGGGCGGTTATTCGTACTTCCAGATTTTGCGGGCGTGGATATGGCAGTGATCGGGAATCTGGCGCATCACGCCGTCGATCGCGAACTTATCCGCTCCGTACTTGGCGCGCGCGACCATCGAGAGCGCCTCGACCATGAACGCGCGCTCTTCGTCGGTAGGGGCAACCCGATGGTCTCCCAGCACCGCCATCGGGGTGTCGCAGGAATCGCAGTCGAGAATCGTGAACCGGAATGGATGAACGAAATTGGCGTAGCGCTGCGTGTAATCACGCAGTTCGCACAGTTCGCATTTCGGCATCGACTGAGCCGTCAACTGACATATCGCGAGCCGCGATAGCTCGCGATATGTCGTTGGGTCGGAACTACGGCTTGGCCTTGGCAGCGGGAGAAGCTGCGGCCGCTGGAGACGAAGCTGCCGCGGGAGAGGAACCTGCCGCCGGAGGCGCCGTCACGTCTTTGCCGGTCTTTGCTTGTAGCGACGTCTTGGTCGAGGCCTTGGCGGCTTCCTTCGCGAGCCGCTTGCACTTGCGGACTTGGTAGACCGTCGTGTTCAGATCCGCGGCGACATCCTTCTGATGCTTGCCGCTGTTCAATTCGTTCATGACGGCGTCGCAATCGACTTTGGCCGCCGCGAATGCGGGACGTGCACTTGCCGCGAATACCATCGTCGCCACCAGCATCGCCGAGGCCGCAGCAACCGCAATTTTCTTGATCACCATTTTTCCCCTCGAGTTAGTCTGTTTCCGAGCGACGCACAGTATATTCAGAAACCGCGGCTCATCAAAAGAGGGAAAGGGGCGGCTGGCGCCTGGAATTCCAGCATCACCCTGGTCTGCAAGCGATTGCCATGACTGCTCAGCTCTTCGCTTTGCGGAATCCCGGAAAGCTCGGCTGGCGTTTTTCCTGCAGCGCCGCGACCCCCTCGGCCAAATCGGCGCTGAAGAAACCCATCATCTCAAGCGCGAGAGACGCATCGAACGCCGGCCCCGCGACGCGCAGCCAGTTGTTGAGCGAGCGCTTGGTGAATCGCACCGCCTGCTGCGGACCGCGCGCGAGTTTGCGCGCGACTTCCATCGCTTTGTCGATCAGCTTGTCGGCCGGCACGCAGAGGCTCACCAGTCCGATTCGCTCGGCCTCTTTGCCGTCGATAAAATCCGCGGTCATCAGGTAATACTTCGCCTTGGCCATTCCGCACAGCAGCGGCCAGATGATCACCGCGTGGTCTCCCGCCGCGACCCCGAGCCGGAGATGCCCGTCCGTGATGCGCATCGACTCCGACGCGATACTGATGTCCGCCATGAAAGCGACCGCCAGTCCGGCGCCGACGGCGACGCCATTGATCGCGGAGATTATCGGCTTGTCGAGGTTGATCATGTTGTAAACGATGTCGCCGGCTTCCTTCCACGCCTTGCCGATATTGTCCGGGCTCGCCGACATCTGTGCGATCATCTCGAGGTCGCCGCCCGCCGAAAACGCGCGCCCGGCGCCGGTCACGACCACGACGTTGGTTTCGTCGTCGTCGGCGATGTCGAGCCACACGCGGCTCAGCTCCCAATGCAGGCGGCTGTTGGTCGCGTTTAGAACTTCGGGACGATTGATCGTGATGAGCAGGATCCCGTCGTCCTTCCGCTCGAACAGCAGATGCTGATATTCGCTGTATTTCATCGCCGCGCAATCAGCCGCGGTAAATGTCCATGACCTTGCCGAGCAGCGCTATCGCCTCGGGCTTCGGACGCTGGAAACTGTTGCGCCCGATTATCGAGCCGTAGCCGCCGCCGCCGTGAATCCCGCGGACGGTGTTCAAAAGCGATTCGTCGGTCTCCTTGGCTCCGCCCGAAAAGATCACGATCCGGCGCCCGTCGAACGCCGATTGCATCACGTGCTTGATGCGCTCGGAGAGCGGCTCCAGCGGCACCTTGTTCGCCTCGTACGCCTTCTTGGCCTCGGCCTGTTCGATCAACGCGGTCGGCGGTTTGACCTTGATGATGTTGGCGCCGAGCTGCGACGCGATTTGCGCCGCGTAGGCGACCACGTCGAGCGCGGTCTCGCCCTGCTTGCTGACCCCGGAGCCGCGCGGATACGACCACATTACCAGCGGAAGCCCGTGCGCCTTCGCCTCTTCGCCGATTTCGCGCGCCTCCTGGTACATCGATTTTTCCTGCGATGAGCCCGGGTAGATCGTGAGGCCGACCGCGGCGCATCCAAGCAGGAGCGCATCGCGCACGCTGCCGGTAACGGCGGGCGCGGGATCTTTCTCGTCGTTGAGTACGTCGTGATTGTTGAGCTTCAAGATGAGCGGAATCTCGCCGGCGTATTCGGCGGCGCCGGCCTCGAGGAATCCGAGCGGCGCCGCGTAGGCGTTGCATCCGGCGTCGATAGCCAGTTGGAAATGGTAGCGCGGATCGTAAGCGGGCGGATTGACCGCGAAGCTCCGCGCCGGACCGTGCTCGAAGCCCTGGTCCACGGGCAGAATTACGAACTTGCCCGTGCCCGCGAGCTTGCCATGGTTGAGCATGCGGGCGAGATTGCTGCGCACGCCGGCATTTTCGGAATCGTAGTAGCCTAGAATTTCTCTAACTCGTTTGGTCATATTCCTCTAACTCCATCGGGAGTTTCGTTCATTCCTATATCATAGCATCGCCGCCGCGCAGTGGGCCGCGCCGAGCAGGGCCGCGGCCGGATTCAGCGCGACGCGCACTTCGATCCGGCTCAGGATCTCGTTCAGCCTGCCCTTGGACAAAAATCCACGCACGAACTGACCCTGCATCAACATCGGCAAAATTTTCGGCGCGATCCCTCCGCCCAGGAAAACTCCGCCGAGCGCGAGCACCTTGAGCGCCAGGTTCGCGGCCTCAGAACCGTAAATATCGCAAAACATGGTCATGGCGTGAACGCAAACGGGATCGCGCCCGGCAAGTGCGGCCTCACTCACCGCGGCGGCATGATCGCCGGCCGCAATTTGTTCGCGCAGCCACGCAGGTTCGCCGCTATGACTGCGCGCGCGCAAGAAGCGGTAGATATTCGAGAGCCCGGGACCGGAGAGCACGCGCTCGTAGCTGGCGTGACCGAATTCGGCTTCGAGAAAACGCAGCAGCTCGATTTGTTCCTCGCCATGCGGCGCGAAATCGGTATGCCCGCCCTCGGATGCGACCGCGTAGTATTGGCCGGTCTCCCACACCAGCGCCGACTCGCCGAGTCCGGTGCCCGCCGCGATCACCGCGATATTGCCGTGCTCGGGCGGATTCTCGGCGCGATGCAGCACCGCGAGCTCCGACGATTTCAGATGAATCACGCCGTACGCCGTCGCCGCTAAATCATTGATAAGGCGGACCGGGACACCGTTCAGCGCGCGCGACAGCACGGCGCTCGATAGTTGCCACGCCACGTTGGTGGCATGCGCACGGCCGTCGATTATGGGCCCGGGCACGCCGAGGCATACCGCATCGACGCTCACCGCATCGCCCAGGAAATCCGCGCATGC
>JBGPNU010000079.1:0-11192 GCA_041487675.1 Binatus sp. (SeqCode) | reverse complement strand
CGTCTCAAACTCGCGGACGATCCCGCATTTCAGCGGTGTCCAGACGCCGGATGTTACGGTGGGCTCACTTGCAAGAACATCTGTTGGTCAAACCGGTGTCGCTCGCGGCGGCCCGGAAAGTGATCCGCGGCCGGATACCGGACATCGCGGCTGGAAAAATAAAATACCTCGGAGGTGGCAGTTCTTCCGCCTTCTCGGTGGATGATCGATTGGTCGTGAAGTTTCCGAAACTCGGCCACCAACATCAGCGCTACGATCATTTCGTAAAACAATTCGCGAGAGAGCAGGCATTGTACAGATCGCTCTCCGCACGAGTCAGCCCCGACGAGGTAGTGACCCCGATTGCCATGATCGCGCTGCCCGCGTCGGGATTTTCCGGACCCATTTTCACCTACAAGTATTTCGCGGGAACCCAGGTAGCGAAAATGGAGTTGTCATCCAAGCAGAAACGAAGGCTCGCACATCTGCTGGGTCGCTTTCTGACCAAGCTCCATTCGATACGCAAAATAAATATTCCGGGTATTGCCAGAATCACTCCCGAATCAATTCGACTCGGATGGAACCAGCAATATGAGACGGTCAAACGAGACGTGATGCCTCTTTTGAATCGCACCGAAAGGAACTGGATGGCAGGTTTGTATGAATCTTACTTGAGAAGCGCCGGGATGCATCCTCCGCGAGTGGTTTTTTCGCATGGAGATTTCGGAGCCGAGAATGTTCTTGTCCCGAAGGGTTTCGCGAGATTGCAGGTAATAGATTTTGAAAACGTATGCTGGGGCGACCCGGTCGGAGACTTTTGCGTGTGGTATCAAAGCTACGGAGAGAAGTTCCTGGAAGACATGCTGACCTCATATGGCGGCCGAATCGACAAGCATTTCGGCGCGCGGGTGAGATTCTATGCCGGCCGGTTGCCGATTGTTTATTTTGGTCTCTACAAGAAATCGGGAAACAGGAACTTCCTGGAGTACGCGCGAAGGTATCTTCAACAGGTGATGAATAACCGGAATTCCTGAAAGCTCACGCGGGTTTGCAGGGGCTGGCCTGCTTGTCGATTTTGGGCGGCACCATTCGACATAGATAGTGAGACGCTCCGAAACGCCAAATCGATGAATCGGCCCGAAACGCCGATTACGGAGGAACACCCATGAAATTTATGATTTTGCTGACGCAGGACGCGGATGCCTGGGAGCGCGAACCGCAGGCGGAAAAAGATCGCGCCTATAACGAGCACATGAAGGTGGTAGGTCAGCTGCAGGCGGAGAAGAAACTGGTGGATTCGCGGCGGCTGCGCCCGAGTGCCGAGGCGAAGACAGTAAGGATTCGGAACGGCAAGCCAGTCACCGTAGATGGTCCGTTTTGCGAAACCAAAGAGCAAATCGGCGGCTTTTACCTGATCGAATGCGCCTCGATGGACGAAGCGATCGAGTGGGCGAAGAAGATGCCGCATTTCGGGGACTTGCGCTATTCCGGAATCGAAGTGCGACCTCTTTGGGAGTAATCAAATCGCGCGGGTCAGGGCGATCGCGTCATGCGACGATTCGATCCGAGAAGCCGCTCACGTCGTAGGTCATGACCAGCAGATCGCGGGAGCGGCCGCGGCGGTCCTCGACCCAATCGGAGAGTACCGCCTCGACCTGAAAACCGAGGTGCTCGAAAGCGGCGCGTGCGGCGGTCTGCTCGGTGGTCATTTGTGCGGTGATCTTTTTAAGCCCGAGCGAGCGCGCGAGATCGAAAATCTCCGCCACCAGCCTGCGCCCGAGACCGGCGCTGCGAAAGCGCGAGGACGTGATGATGCGGATTTCACCGACCCGCCGGGTCCATCGCGCCTGCTCCAGATGTACGCTCGCATAGCCAGCCAGGTCGCCGTCAACCTCGGCGAGCAGGGTGAGGGTGTGGCCGCCCCGGATGGCGTCGGCCCATTGCTTGACGACGGCGCGGTCGGTGATGTCGGTGCGGAGGAAGAGGAGGTCGTCGGCGGGAAGGGCTTTGGCGAATTCGATGATCTTGTCGACGTCTTTCGTTTCCATCAGGCGGATCGACGCGATCCGGCCGTCGCGAAGTTTTATCTGAATCGGGTAGGGACGATTGGGTTTGATTTGCTCAGCCATCGGAACCTCCGCCGGAAGTGTGGCGTTACCGCGTATGCTGCCGTCGCGATCGCGCAGCGCGAATCATGATCGGATAACATCAAAGTAATCGCGCAATTCGCTATCCTTGATCAGCGGCTCCGATCCGGCAAGCGTTTGACGAGCAAAATCGGCTTGCGCTAGAGCGACGATGCCTGCCAATGTCTGGGGTCTGCGCAGGTAAATCGCCGGGATCCTCTATCGCGAAGAAGCTGCGCACGATGCGCTCGGTCTCAAGAATCCTCGTGGGGAATCCAAGAGTTCTCGTGAGGAATCCTGGTCCGGAGGTGATCTCAAATGGCAGAAAATTCGGTTGCTCCCCCCGCCTCCGGTTACCGGCTCTCTACTCAGGACGCGACCTTTATCTATGGCGAGTCGCAAAACGGCCCGCTGCATATCGGTTCGATTGGAATCTTCGAGGGCCGGGTGGATTTCAACGGGCTGCTGGGGCATTTCGAGGAACGAATCCATCTGGTGCCGCGGTATCGGCAGCGGCTGGTCGAGGTTCCGCTCAACATCGCGCACGCGATGATGGAAGACGACCCGGAATTCTCATTTGACAATCATGTGTTTCGCCATGAGTTTGCCGACGGGACGAGCGACGGCGACGCGCTTGCGGAGATAATGGAGATCTATCAGACGCCGCTCGAACGCACGCATCCGCTGTGGCAGCTTCATTCGTTCGAAAACCTGGAAGGCAATCGCACCGCGCTGGTCTGGAAGGTGCACCATTGCCTGGTCGATGGGGTGTCGGGGGTCGAGTTGCTTAAGGTGATGTACGATTTTCGCGCCGAGCCGGAGGACATCCCGCCGCCGGCGGAGCCGTGGGTGGCGGCACGGCCGTCGAGCCTCGTGCGCAGATTCGCGGAGGGGATGCGCGACCAGATTCAGACCGCGGTCAACTCGACTATCAGCGCGGCGGTGGAGATGGTGGAGGAGCCGGCCAAGGTGGCGGAGCGCGCGCGGATGATCGGGGAGGCTACGCGGCTGATCGCCGAGCTGGTGACGCGGCGAATCGTGGCGACGCCGTGGAACTCGACGCCAATCGGGCAGGAACGGATCGTTGCGTGGAGTAAGCAATCGTTCGCGGACTTCCGGGCGATACGATCGGCGTTCGGCGGATCGGTAAATGATGTAGTACTGGCTATGTTGACGGAGGGCGCGGCGCGCTATCTGAAGCATCATGGGTACACCGTCGAGGGGCAGCAACTGTGTATAGGATGCCCGGTGAACGTGCGGCACAAGGAAGAGCAGCGGGCGCTCGGGAACCGCGTCTCGATGATGTTCCCGACCGCGCCAGCGGAGCCGATGGATGTCGTCGCACGCCTGAAGCTGATCAACGAGGAGACCGAACGGATCAAGGCTGCGGGGTCGGCGCAGGCTCTGGAAGCGATGATGGGTCTTAGCGACGCGATTCCACCGGGCATGATCGGGCCGGCGGCGCGCGCGGCGACGACGATGCTCGACACCGCCGGGAGATTCGCGTCGTGGGCGGGATGGAAGCCGCGGCCGGACGGTTTCGGGCTGCCGGCGATGGGAATCAATTTCATCGCAACCAACGTGCCGGGGGTGCAAGTGCCGCAATATCTTAACGGGCACGTATGCCTGGACATGGTGCCGCTGGTACCGCTCGCCGCGACAATGGGCTACGGAGTAGCAATACTAAGTTACTATCGGAGCCTGTACTTCGGAATGGTGGCGGAGCCGCGCGTGATGCCGGATGTGGCGTTGATGAAGGCATTCGTGGACGACGCGTTCACGGAGCTGAAGCAGCGCTGCGCAGAGCAATCGGCGCCGAGCAGCGCGCACGAATCGGGGCTCCGAAGCGCGAGCGCGTAGCGGGAAGAGGAAAAGATCCGGATGCGAAACCCAAACTGGGTTTCGCGCTTCCTGTCGCACCGGGTGCGGGCTTCGCCCTGTTAGAAGTATGAATGAAGAGCGGCCAAATCCTGCAACGGGTGCAGGGGCTGGCCCATCCCGGTGTGGGTGGGCGCGCAACGAGCTATCGATACGCTACCACGATGAAGAGTGGGGCGTCCCGGTGCATGACGATCGGCGCTGGTTCGAGTTTCTCACGCTCGAGGGGGCGCAGGCCGGACTTAGCTGGGACACTATTCTGCGCAAGCGCGAGAGCTATCGGAGTGCGTTTGACGGCTTCGATCCTGCCAGGGTTGCGAAGTTCGGTGAAAGAAAGATCACGAACCTGCTCGCCGATGCGGGAATCGTTCGCAATCGGTTGAAGATCTATTCCGCGATCGGAAATGCGAAAGCATTTCTGGCGGTTCAAAAAGAGTTCAGCAGCTTCGACGAATATATCTGGCGATTGGTGGGCGGGCGGCCGCGAATCAACGCGTGGCGCGCGCTCGGGCAGGTGCCGGCGCGGACCAAAGAATCGGACGCGATGAGCAAGGATTTGATCGGGCGCGGATTCAAGTTTGTGGGATCGACGATTTGCTACGCGATGATGCAGGCGACCGGAATGGTCAACGACCATCTGGTGGATTGCATCAGGTACAAGGCGGTGACGCGGGGAAGGTAGGACGGGTAGGTGAGGAAAAGAAATCCGGATGCGAAACCCAAACTCAAGTTTCGCGCTTCCTGTGTGAACCTACCTCCTATGAAGGGTGCACGGGCTGGCCCCTGCCGCGAGGCGTAGGATTTGCCGCGTTTGATGAGGACGAGGCGCCGGCTGCCGTGGTCGGAAGTCAGCACGGGCTCGAAGTCGAGTGCCTCGTGCTGGTGAATCTTCCACACGCTGACCGGCACGATTATGAAACCCGGGGGCGCGTCGCCGAGGCGGCCCTGCAGCTCCGGAGCGTCGCGATCGAGATAGAACAAGAGCGGCGCAGCTTCTTCGCCGAGTCCGTAAATGTAAAGCGGGTCTTCGGGTGCGACGACGCGGGCGATTTCATCGGCGGCGGGCCGAAATGAATCGTCGCGGCAGGCGTTCACTTCGCTTCGCGGAATATAGATGAAGTTGAAGATGACGAGCCCGCAGCATAGAGCGGCGAAGGTCCAGATCGTCGCGCGGCGCCATGCACGCGGCGGGACGGTTAGAATCCACCAGGCGAGAATCACGGCGGCGGCGGGCCATACTGGGAGCAGATACGCGCGGCGCTTATACGCGGCGAGACTGAAGAAGATGACGGTGACGAAATAAAAGATCGCGAAGAGGCGGACGCTGCTCGATGCGCGCGTGCTCGAGCGGGCAATCGAATCAGAGGAAGCAGATTGAGAGTCGGCAGCCCGGCGGGGCAAGGTCAGTAATGCGAAAACGGCGGCGACCGGGACGAGCAGGCTCAGCGGGGCGGAGTTGAGCAGAATGGGTTTCAGGTAGTACCACGGCGCCATCGCACCCAACGAGCCGACGAAGCGGCCGAGATTTTCGTCGCCGAGCTGGCGATCGAGGAAGGCGAAGCGGCCGCCGAAGTAGCATGCTAGATACCAACTCGCGGCAAGCGCGGCGCCGACTATGATCGCGCCGGGATCGAGCATGGTGAGGAGCTGGCGCGATCGGCGCTCGACGATCATGAAGACGACGATCGACGCGCCGGGAAGAATCGCGCCAACCGGTCCCTTGGCGAGCACGCCGAGTCCGATCGAAATCGCAATCAGATAGAGCGCGGGAAGGTTGGACTCGGCGCGCGCGACGCGGCCTGAAGAATTCGGATCGGACGGCATCCACCATGCGAAAGCGAACAGCGCGAGCGTCTCGAAAAAGCAGAGCGTCATATCGACGCGGCCGAAGCGGCCCTGGCTGACGTACTGGTAGGAGCCGGCAAGAATGAGGCCGGCGAGAATGGCGCCCTCGACGCCGAGGACTCGGTACGCGAAGAGCATCGTGAGCAGAGATCCTGCGATCGCGTAGAAGGCGGACGGGAGGCGAAGGTTGGCGGCGGTGACTTTGCGGAGACCGGCGATACGATCGATGGCGACGGCGGTCCAGTGGAACAGCGGCGGCTTGTACATCGGGATCTTGCCGTTCTCGAGCGGGAAGAGGAGATGGCCGTGTTCGACCATCTGCTGTACGAAGACGCCCTCGACCGCCTCATTGCCGGTGCATACGTCGCCGGCGCCGAGCCGATGAAGCATCAGGACCGCGGTGATGATCGCGACTCCGATGACGGCCGCGGCGGGCGGGATTTTAGCGGACATTCAATACTCAGGTTTTGTTAAATACACAGTCCCGGTGCGATACTCAGTCGTTGTACAATGCTCAGTCATGACGGCGAATAGTCAATAGTCAGTCGAGGTCGGAGCGGAAGATGCTGAGGCGTTTGATTCGCGCGGAATCGTAGCCGCGCCACTTGGCGGCGGGGACCTCGCGGGCGCTGGCGCGTTTGAATCCGAGCCGCGCGAAAAAACCGCCGACGCGCTCCTCGCTGGTGCAGGCGAATACATATTTGAGACGGCGCGCCTGGGCCTCCTTGAGGATCTCGCTGACCAGGAGCGCGGCCACGCCTTCACCCTGGAAGCGGGTCAGGGTGTACATCGCGGTGATTTCGCCGGCGCGATCGCGGCGGTAGGGCTCGGTCAGCAACGAGCAGATACCGGCGAGGTGCTCGTCGCCAATCCGGTAGCCGAAGCATGAGGGCAGGATCTGGGCTATCTGATCGGGGTTGCGCGGCAGCAAGTGTCCCTCGTTCTGGGCGCGGACGATGAGCGCTTCGACTTCCTCGAAGTCGTCGATCGAAACCGGGCGCACGAAGCCGTACTGCATCTCGGTGAAAAGGGTGCCGGCGCCGGCGAAGCTGAAGAGTTCCTCGTAAACGTCGCGTGGTGCGACCAGGTTGACCGAGCCGACGCCGTCTTCGAGCGCGTCGAGAGCGGCGCGGACGATGGCTTTGCGAGCGCGCGAGCGGATCTGGCGCTTGACGCGGCCGATGCGACGCTGCTCGACGAAGGAAAGCCGCTCGCCATGTTTGTCGAGGAGGCCGCCGCCCCGATCGAGCATCAGGAGCTTGAAAACGCGCAGCCGGCTGGCGAGTTCGCGGGCGAAGACGATCAGATCGTCGGCGTCGTCGCGGCTCATGGAGGCGACCACGATCGATCCGGCGCGGAGCCGCTCCCAGATTTCGGCGACGGCCGAATCGGGAGGATACGGGCGCGAGCGAAGTCCGTCGGACGGGTTGAAAATGGGCGGCGGTTCCTTTGGCGCGAGGCGGCCGAGCCGGCGCATCAGCTTTGGGAGCGCGCTCGGCGAGACGATAACGACGCATCGGCTCTGATTGCGCCGGAGTTCGCGGAGCGTGAGGACCAGGGAATCGAAATCGGCGATGCGCTGACCTGCGGGAGGAACCAGCGCGAAGAGGAGGCTCTTGCCGTAGAATTCCTCGAGATAAAAAGTCTTCTCGGAGAATAGCGGAGCACCACGGCGCCGCGATCCGACGAAATCATCGAGGCCGACGGCGCTGTGGTCTGTCACTTGAAGGCTACGCGCACTTAACGGCTACGCGGTCCCGGACTTGGCAGGTGAGACCGCGCCCGGAGCGGAGGCCGGCGCGCGCAGGGGCGGAGCGGGACGGGACGCGGCGATTTCCGCGAGCGAAGTATCGGAGAAAACTTCGAGCAACACGCGCTGCCCTTTTTCCCATACGCGATACATCCGGCAGGTCGGCTGGAGAGCGCATGAGCTGCTGCCGTCGGTGCATACGTTGAGCGTGATGGGACCTTCGACCGCCTCGATGATGTCGCGAAAGGTGATGGTGTCGGCCTTGCGTGCGAGCTGGTAGCCGCCGCCCGGACCGCGGCGCGCATGGACGAGACCGCGGCGCATCAGATCGCGAATCACTTTTTCCAGGTAATATTTGGGGATTTGCTCGCGAGTGGCGATCTCGGTACCGCGCGCGACGCCGGCCGGGCGGTCGGCGAGATAGATCATGGCCCGCAGCGCGTATTCGATCTTGCGCGGGATCTGCATCAGGCTCATGAGTTATTCACCAGACTCGCGGCAATCACAGTTGGGTGCGCTCAGGAGGCGAGCGCCGAAGTGGCTCTGACCGCGAGGATCTTCTCGACGTACTTGACCAGCATATCGTTCTCGATATTCACCGCGTCGCCCGCGCTTTTGAAACCGAGGGTGGTGGAGCGAAGGGTGTGAGGAATCAGCTCGACGGAAAAGTTGCAATCGTGGAGAGAGAAAATGGTCAGGCTGATCCCGTCGATGGCAACCGAGCCTTTTTCGACCAGGTAACGCGTCTGCGCGGGCGCGACCTCGAAGGTGAAAAGTTTCGCGTCGCCCTCGGGCCGTATCGACACGATTCGCCCGACCCCGTCCACGTGGCCCGAGACCAGATGCCCGCCGAGCAGTTTGTCGAGCGTGAGGCATCGCTCGAGATTAACGCGGCTGCCGGGCTTGAGTTCGCCAAGCACGGAGCATCGCAGGGTCTCGGCGGAGACGTCCATCGCGAATCGGCCGGCGCTTTTGGTGACGACGGTCAGGCAGGCGCCGCTCACGGTGATCGAATCGCCGATATTTATTTCCGAAATCGGCAACGAGGTATGGATCGTGATCACCGCGCCCTGATCGGTCGGCTTAAGGCTCTCGACGGTGCCGAGATCTTCGACGATTCCGGTGAACATACTTTCTCCTAAGGCGATTCCAGCAGGCGACGATAAAGAACCAGAAAAATCATATCTTTTTGACGGATAGCGGCGCAACTGCCGGGGCCAGCCCCTGCACCCAATGTAGGATTTCTCTTCTCCGCATTCATACTTCTAATAGGCTCGGTAACCACCGGCGCATCCCGCAGCGGTGCCGATTTCCCGACGGGGAGTCCGAAACTCGTAAGGGGTTTCGGGGGTGCAGGGGGCTGGCCCGTGCCGCGGCGCCTTTGTGCAGGCTCGGCGGGTCGCTTAAGCTTGAGTGGCATGAATGCAAAGGCCAAAACGGAAGGTCGATCGGCGAAATTGTATGAGCGTGGATCGAAGGGGAATCGGCGGGCTCGTTCGGGCCAGGATCATTCGGGGAAGGATCGCGCCGATAAAAAACTCAAGGCGCTGCTTTTCGACTTTGGCGGCACGCTCGCCTTCCTGGACTTCGAATTGCTGGCGCGAGAATTCTCGCGCGAAGGGCGTAAGCTCGACGCGCTCGCGCTAGAGCATGCGGAATATGCGGGACGCGCGGCGATCGATCGATTTCTCGGCGGCGCGCCGGGGATGCAAGCGAACAACTCGGCGTACGAACATTTTTTTCGAGCGTGGATGTCGGCGGCCGGAATCGCGGAAGCGGAGATACGCGATTGCGCGCTCAAGTTTGGCGCGATTCATCGGGAGGCGACGCTCTGGCGGGTGGTGCGGCCGGGCACGTTCGAGGCGTTGGAGGCATTCAAGTCGGCGGGATACAAGCTCGCAATCGTTTCGAATGCGGAGGGACAGGTTGAATCGGACGCGAAGCGATTCGGCCTCGCGCGGTACTTCGACGTGATAGTCGATTCGCACATTGTCGGCGTGGCGAAGCCGGACCCGCGCATCTTTCAGATCGCGCTCGAGCGGCTCGGGGTCGGTCCGGACGAAGCGAGATTTGCCGGCGACATCTATTCGGTGGACATTGCGGGTGCGCACGCGGCGGGAATCGAGGCGCGGCTCGTCGATCAGCATCAGCGCTACACCTGGGTCGAGCACGAAAAGATTCGGCACGTCGCGGAGCTGCATCGGCTGGATTGAGGCGATTCGCGGGCGGCGATGCGCACGTAGAGAACCAGCGGCAGGATGACAGGGAGCAGAAAAGATCCGGATGCGAAACCCAAACCGGGTTTCGCGCTTCCTGTCTTAATCTTCTTCCTGGCATGGGTGCAGGGGCTGGCCCCTGCCAAATCCAAATGGGCGCAATAAAAGATCAATCTGAAAAGATGTTCACCGGCGCGATCACCACGCGCCAGTTCCATCCGATCCTTCCGACCGGCGAGTATGAGGAAGTCGCAGATGGCGTGATGTTCTACCGGTGGTTCGCCAACGTGACGGCGTGCAAGACCCGCGAGGGACTGGTGCTGATCGACACGGGCGGCTACTTCAACCAGGATGCGACGGTGAGGCTGATCCGGCAGTTCTCGCCGGATCGAGTGAACACGGCGATCTATACGCATGGGCACGTCGATCACGCATGCGGGATGCCGGCGATTGTGGCCGACGCGCTCGAGCACAAAGTCGCGCGGCCACGAGTAGTGGGGCATCGCGCAGTCGCGGCGCGCTTCGATCGCTACAAGCGAAGCGCAGGATACAACAACATAGTCAATACACGGCAGTTCAACCGGCCCGCGTCGTGGCCAACTGAGTATGTCTATCCCGATACCTACTTCGATAATCAGTTGAATGTAGTTGCGGGGGACGATCGCTTCGAATGCCATCATGCGCGCGGTGAGACCGACGACCATTGCTGGGTATTCATACCGCAGCGAAAAGTGCTGTGCACCGGAGACTTTATAATCTGGGCGGCGCCCAACGCGGGCAATCCGCAAAAGGCGCAGCGTTATGCGCGCGAATGGGCGGAGGCGCTCAGAGTGATGGCGCGGACTGGAGCGGAGGTGCTCGTGCCCGGGCACGGTTACCCGGTGTTCGGCGCTCTTCGCGTGCGGCAGGTGCTGAACGACACCGCGAACTATTTGCAGAGCCTGTACGATCAGACTCTTGCGATGATGAATTCGGGCGCGCCGCTCGACGAGATAATTCACACGGTCCGCGCGCCGGCCACGCTCGCGGAGAAGCCGTGGCTGCAGGCGGTGTACGATGAGCCGGAGTTTATCGTTCGCAACATCTGGCGCCTGGAGGGCGGATGGTACGATGGCACGCCGTCGAATCTGAAACCCGCGACCGACGCGGAGCGGGCGCGCGAAATAGCGGCGCTGGCGGGTGGAGTCGCGGCGGTGGCCGCGCGGGCAATGGAAAAACTGGCGGCGGGCGAAGTAGTGCTCGCATGTCATCTGGCGGATTGGGCAGTGGCGGCGGCGCCGAACGACAAGTCATCGCATGAGGCGCGGATGAAAGTTTATGCGGCGCGGGCGGAGCGCGAGGAATCGACGATGGCGCACGGGATTTTTCGATCGGCGGTAATCGAGTCGGCAGCGAAGG
>JBGPNU010000078.1:0-11213 GCA_041487675.1 Binatus sp. (SeqCode) | reverse complement strand
GCGAGGCCGGCAATCGCGCAGGGGAGGCGCGTTGCAGCCTCGTTGAGGCCGCCAGTGAAAGGTGTCGACGCAACGACGAGCCAGTATGAACCGAGCGGCTTGTCGTAATAGACGTGGCCGTTGATCGTCGGCCAGAAGTAGTTGTGGGTCACGAGCATCTCGCGCGCTATTTCGGCCCATCGGAACTCGGACGACCACAACGCTCGCGCGCCCAGGCGGACGAAAAACAAAATCGCGGACAGGATCAGGACGCATCCTGCCCATAGAAAGAAACGAGACTCGTCGCGAGATTTCGCGGTCACAGGAGCCGAGTCGCGCGGCGCACTTCCGGATGTCATCGCGATGAATTGTAACCGTCGGGTGAGTCGCTCTGCTACACGGCTGCCACCGTGCCACTGGTCGCGGCGAATTCGCATGCGTGATAGTTTCGTGGAAAGAAGATGAGTCAGGGCAGCAATCCAGACGGTCATCGAGGCGCCAAGCCGAATCGATTGATCAACGAGCAGAGTCCGTACCTGCGGCAGCACGCGTACAATCCGGTCGATTGGTATGCATGGGGGCCGGATGCGCTCGCACGCGCGAAGGCGGAAAATAAGCCGATCATGCTCTCAATCGGCTACTCGGCGTGCCATTGGTGCCATGTGATGGAGCGCGAGTCGTTCGAGAACGATGCGATCGCGCGGCTGATCAACGAGAATTTCGTCGCGATAAAGGTCGATCGCGAAGAGCGGCCCGACCTCGACCAGATTTATATGGATGCGGTGCAGATTATCACCGGACGCGGGGGATGGCCGCTCACGATGTTCCTTGCGCCGGATGGACGACCGTTTTTCGGCGGCACGTACTATCCTCCCGAGGATCGGAATGGGATGCCGGGATTCCCGCGAATCCTGGCCGCGGTCTCGCGCGCATACCATGACGGCGCCAAGGAAGTCACCAGCAACGTCGAGAAGTTGACCGAAGCGCTCGGCGCACTCACCAATTACACTCCGAGCGGCGGCGATCTGAAGCCGTATCTCGCGGCCGAGTCGGCGCGCGCGCTGGCCGCGCACTACGACAGTATCAACGGCGGCCTCGGGCAGGCGCCGAAATTTCCCAACACCTTCGTATTCTCGCTGTTTCTTCGCGTGCATGCCGCCGACGGCGACGAGGCGATGGCCGAGATGGTGCGGCACACGCTTGCGAAGATGGCGCGCGGCGGAATCTACGATCAGATCGGCGGCGGGTTCCATCGTTACAGCGTTGACGACCGATGGCAGGTTCCTCATTTCGAAAAGATGCTCTACGACAACGCGCTGCTGGCGCGGCTCTACCTGGACGCGGGGCGCGCGCTGAACGAGCCCGAGTTTCTGGGCGTCGCGCGCGAGATTTTCGAGTACGTCATCCGCGAAATGACCAGTCCCGAAGGCGGCTTCTACGCCGCCCAGGATGCCGACAGCGAGGGCGAGGAAGGAAAGTTTTTCGTCTGGACGCCGGAGCAAACCGCCGTCGTGCTCGGAACCGATCTGAGCGCTCTTGCGGAGCGCTATTTCGACATCACGATCGAAGGAAATTTCGAGGGCGCGAATATTCCGCATCGCACGATCGAAATCGCCGACGCCGCGCGGATGTTCAAAATTTCAGAAGATGAGCTCGGGTCGAAGATTCGGGATATTCGTAAGACACTCTTCGCGGTGCGCGAACAAAGAGTGAAACCCGGCCGCGACGAAAAGATTCTGGTCGCATGGAACGCGATGATGATCGGCGCGTTCGCCGAGGGATATCGCGCACTGCATGAGCCGCGCTATCTCGTGGCGGCCGAGCGCGCGGCGGGCTTTATCATGTCCGCGATGTGGGACGGGCGCGCGCTCCGCCGCTCGTTCAAGGACGGCGTCGCGCGCCACAACGCTTACCTCGAAGACTATGCGCAGCTTGCGGGCGCGATGCTCGATCTGTACGAAGCGTCGTTCGATTCGAAATACCTGGAGCACGCCCGCACGCTCGCCGGCGTGATTCTCGAGCGTTTTATCGACAAGGAAAAGGGCGGTTTCTTCTTCACCTCGGACGATCATGAGGAATTAATCACGCGATCGAAGGCGGCTTTCGACGGATCGACGCCGTCGGGCAACAGCGCGGCCGTGATGGCGCTGCTCCGGCTCCACGGTTACACCGGCGAAGAGCGCTACCGGGTCGAGGCGGAGCGAACGCTAAGATTATTTCGCGAATTTATCGAAAAACAGCCGTTCGGATTCTCGCACATGCTCGAAGCGGTCGATCTCTATCAGCGCGGGCCGACCGAGGTCGTGCTGGTTGGCGGCGCGAGCGCGCCTGAACTGATCGAATGGATCGAGCGGCTCGGCCTCATCTATGTGCCCAACCTGGCGATCTTCGTCGCCGGTCCCGCCGGCGCGCAAACCGGCTTCGTGCCGGAACAGGTGCGCGACAAACGGCAAATCGATGGACACGTGACGGCCTACGTATGCCGCGAGCATACCTGCACGGCGCCGATCACGTCGTTCAAGGAACTTCAGAAAGAGCTGGTCGATTAGCCTGCTAGCGATGGACCTCGAAGCGCGCGATCTGGCCAAGGCTGGCGCAAAGCCGACGCCCTATTTCCCGCCAATCGTCGTGAACCGCACGGCGCGGCCGTCGCGCTCGCGGATTCGCGTCGTGCTGCTGAACGTAGCGGGCGGCAACCGGTTGAGCGAGGTTGTGACTTGCCTCAAACGTCCGCCACTCGGCGACGCGGACGTGATCCTGCTCTGCGAGGCCAATTCGGGAACGCGGCGATCGCAAAGTTACGACGTGGCGTCGGAGCTCGCGGCGGCACTCGAGATGAGTTACGCGCACGTTCCGGAGTTCGGGATCATGGACGGCGATGGCAAGATCGTCGAGCATTGGGGCAACGCGATTCTGAGCCGGCAACCGCTCGACGGCGTGGTCGCGGTCGCGATGCCGAATCCGCGCAAGTCGCGGCTGATACCCGGGCTAAGCTCGCGCTTCACGCGGGTTGGCACCCCGACCGGGCTTTACGCGTCGGCACGATTCGGCGGTGAGACGATCACGCTTGGCGTGGCGCATATGAATAGCCGATGCACTCCGGCGCAGCGCGAGCGCCAGATGGCGTGTTACATGGCCTCGTTTCCATCGCGGGGCCGCGCGATTTTCGGCGGCGACCTGAACACGACCACGACCGAGCTCGGGGGATTATCCAGCCTGGCCGGAGTGGCGGCGCGAATGATTGTAAGTCCGCGCCGGTTCCGCGCGCCCGAGCGCCGCGAGCCGCTATTCGAACGAATAAGAGAACGCGGACTCGAGATCGACGGCGCGAACGTAAAACATCGCGCGACGTTTACCTTCTCGGGACTCATCCCGCACCCGATGAGGCCGAAACTCGACTGGCTCGCGGTCCGCAGCTTGCGGCCGGTTGCCGGAACCGCGGCAGTGATCGCGGCGAAGCAGTCGATATTTTCGCGGCGCGCGTCGGACCACGATTTCGTGACGGTAGATCTCGAACTGTAGCCGATCGAAAGTCTGCCAGGAGGAATCGCACGCGATGGCATCGTTCAACGGTCTCGGCATGCACATGGGTAATCTTCCGATTCTGTCGAAGGCGGAGAGCCGCTCGATAAGTCCCGAAAATCCGACCGGCGAAAAAGGAAAAGGCGCGATGGCGTCGCCCGACCCGGCGAAGAGTCCCGCGCGCAAGCTCGGCCGCGGATGGAAAGTCTCGCCGTACATCGTAATCGAGCCGGGCGAAGTGAAGGTGCTCGCCGACATCGCGGGTGCGGGCGCGATCGCGCAAATCTGGATGACGCCGACCGGGCCGTGGCGCTCGAGCATCATGCGGATTTACTGGGACGACTCGCCGGCGCCGTCGGTGGAATGCCCGGTCGGGGACTTCTTCGCGTGCGGATGGAATCGCTATGCGCAGGTCTCGTCGCTGGCGGTCTGCGTGAATCCGGGGAGCGCGTTCAATTGCTATTGGGAAATGCCGTTTCGGAAGCGATGCCGAATCACCATGACCAACACCGCCGATACGGCGATGATTCTATACTATCAAATCAATTACTCACTCACCGAAGTGGCTAATGACGCCGCATACTTCCATGCCCAGTTCCGGCGCGTGAATCCGCTACCGTACAAGGACGTATATACGATTCTCGACGGCGTCACCGGACGCGGACAATACGTCGGCACCTATCTCGCGTGGGGTGTGCACAACAACGGATGGTGGGGCGAGGGCGAGATAAAGTTTTTTATCGACGGCGACGGCGAGTTCCCGACCATTTGCGGCACCGGCACCGAGGATTATTTCTGCGGCTCGTATAACTTCGACGCCGGCAAGGAAAACGGCGGATACCGCGAGTTCACGACGCCCTACGCGGGCCTCGCGCAAGTGATTCGGCCCGACGGGCTCTACGCGTCGCAGCAGAGATTCGGGATGTACCGATGGCATATCGCGGACCCGGTCAGGTTCGGACAAGATCTGCGCGTGACGATCCAGGCGCTCGGATGGGCCGGCGATCCGCGCCGCGGCGCGGAGTTTCTTCCGCTCCAGGATGATATCGCGTCGGTTGCGTACTGGTATCAGACGCTGCCGACGGCACAGTTTCCGCCGCTGCCATCGCCGGGCTATTTGCGGATCGTGTAGCGCGCGCTAGGCGAACTCCGGCGGACGCGGGATCGCGCCGCGGGCGCGCTCGTAAGCGGCCGCGACCTGTATTGTAGTCTCCCCGGAATCATTTGAGTTTGCGCGCGGCCTCGAGAATGACGTCGCGCACCTGTGACGAGTTTTCGAGTCCCACTAGATAGTAGCATTCCGCCTGGCCGGCCCAATCCGGAGGTACCGATGGATTGGTGAACGGAATCGGATATCGATAGCCGAACGGCTGATCGGACGGCGCGCGCAGTTCGATGAAACCGATGTGTCGATGCAGCGTCAGTTGCGGGGTATTCAGCCGATCGAGGAGCACGCCCGACACGTCCGATTCTCTCAGGCCCGAGACGATGATGACGCGCTGATTGGTGACCGCATAAAAAGTCCGGACCAGATGAGAATGAAAGACGATCGCTTCCACGAGCAGGAAGCCGAACAGAATCGCCAGCAGAAGGGAATTTGTGGCGGCGCGATCGGCCAGCGGTGAGTCGAGTGGCAGCGATCGCATCACCAGCGCCGAGATTCCGACCATGCCGAGCACGAGCGCACGCCATCTGAGCGCAGACGTATCACGCGGGCGGGCGCACCACAGGATCGTCTCGTCCACCAGCAGATGCGGGGTAATGACGGCGGCCGCCTCAGGATCCATCGGCTACTTGATGATACCGGCGGCGCGCAGCGCTGCGATTTTGTCGGACCCGTAGTCAAGGTACTCGCGGAGAATCTCGTCGGTGTGCTCGCCGAGTCGCGGACCGGCGCGCTCGATCGTGCCGGGTGTCGCGGAGAATTTCATGAGCATCCCGATTTGCTTGACGTTGCCCCATTCGGAATGGCGCAGTTCCGCGATCAGATCGTTCGCCAGCACCTGCTGGTCGTCGAACAAGTCGCGGAAGTGATTCACGCGAGTGGCGGGCACGCCCGACTTGTTAAGCGCCGCGAGCGCATCGGCGCAAGAAAGCTTTGCGAATTCATCCGCGAGTGCCGCGGCGAGCGCGCCCTCGTTCGGTTCCGCCGCAGCCGTGGGCCATGTAGTACTTGGGATTGCCGGAAACATCGCGCTTAGTGCGTTCCAATGCAGTTCAATTGCTAATGAGATGAATAGCCACTCGCTATCGCGGCACTTGTATGCGCGCGATAGTGCCGAGCGTCCGCGGTTCTCGGGCGTGCTATCTTCCAGGTCCGGCCGACCAGGGTAGAAGATGAACTCGCCGGCCTGAAACGCCATCGCGGATTGCAACAGCGAGGTCTCGCAGAATTGGCCGCGGCCGGTGAGTTCGCGCGCACGGATCGCGAGGACGCATCCGAACGCGGAGAGCATCGCGGCGCCGTAGTCGCAAATCGCACAGGTCAGGTACACGGGATGCCCATGATGGCCGCCCTGCGCCGCCATCACGCCTGAACGCGCCTGCAGCAGCGGATCGAAGCCGGGCTGGTTGTGTTCGGGGCCGCGATTTCCGAACCCGTTGACCGACATATAGATGATGCGCGGATTGCGCGCGGCCAGGCTTTCGTAGTCGAAGCCGAATTTGCGCATCCGGCCCGGGCGCAGGTTTTCCACCACGACGTCGGCCTGGTCGGCAAGGCCGTGGACGATGTCGCGCCCTTCCGGACTCGCGAGATTCAGCGAAAGGCCGCGCTTGCCCTGGTTCCAGCCGAGGAAGCCGAAGCCGAAATGACGAAACGAATCGCCTTCGAGGCTTTCGATTTTTATTACCTTCGCGCCGAGTTGCGCGAGAATCATCGGACCGTACGAACCCGCGATGTAGCTAGCGAAGTCGAGCACCGTCACACCATCGAGAGGAGGCCGGGATTCGGATGGCGCCTTCGATACCGGTGCGTCGTCACGCTTCGATTCACGAAGCCACTCGAGTGCGGCGCGATCGTCGCCGCGGGCAGGCGCGGGGCCGGCGATCTCGCCGGGCGTGTCATTTAGAAATACCGGCAGTCCCATCTGGATCGTGCGGCCGAGCGTAGGATCGTCGATCTCGCGGCGCATCCCGAGCGCGCGGACCTGGGCGTGCTCGATGAACTCACGGCGCGTCATCACCGGCGCGCACGGAACGTCGAACTCGCGCAGGCGGCTTAGCCACTCTTCGCGCGGTTTGATCCGGATGATCGGCTCGATGATGTCTTTGAGCGGTTGCCAGTACTCGGCCGCGATTCCCCACGGCGCGTTTTCGAAGCGCGGGTCGCCGACCAGATCGGGACGATCGATCGCGATTGCAAACTTGCCCCAGAAGGTTGAGTTGCCGCACGCGGCGAACAGAAATTTGCCGTCGGCGGCCTCGAACAGCCGATAGCACGGAATCGGCCCGAGCGGATCCTGCGGCCCGTGATAAAGGCTGGTCATTTTTTCGTGACGCAAAATTCCGCCGGTCTGCAATGAGAACGCGCCCGCAAGCAGCGAGACTTCAAGCCGCTGCCCCGCGCCATCCGCGCCGCGCGCAAAAATCGCCGCGGCAGCCGCGCTCGCGGCCATCACGCCCGCCGAGTAACTCGCCGCCGGAAAAACCAGCGCCACCGGATCGCCGCTACGAGCCCACTGGCTGCCGGTGATTCCGCTCCGTGCCGCGACCAGATCGTCATTCGCCTCGAAGTTCGCATCGGGTCCGCGGCTGCCGAGCGGCGGCATGCTGAGCGCAATCGCGCGCGGATTGATGCGCCGGACGGATTCGTAGTCGAGGTGCACATCCGCGAGGCGCCCCGGCGTGAAGCCGGTGATCGCCAGGTCGGCCCATCGGAGCAGCTCCGCGACGCGGGTATCGGATGCATCGAGGTCGATCTCGAGCACGCGCTTGGATCGGTTGAGGACGTGGAAATGCGGAGTGCCGCGGAGCCGGGAGCCTCCGCGCGCTTCGACCTTGATGGTTCGCGCGCCATTCTCCGCCAGCAGCATCGCGGCGTACGCCGCGCCCAGGTGTGCGTCGAATTCGACGACATTTATTCCGTCGAGTGCTTTGCGCATCGTCAGTCGCCAGCTTCACCGATAAAACCGGAAAAAAGCAAACGTCCGCGCGGCTATCTGTGAATTGTAAACAGAACTTGATTGTAAAAAGCACTTGGCCTGGAGCAGGTGAAATTCAAACCCAAGTGAAATTCAAATCATGGACACGCCGGGTTCATCCTCTGTTAATGTTCGATGCATAACCTCTGCGCGCGGCACCGAGATGCGCTGATGGAGACCACTAACGTCTAATCTCGAGGCGAGTTCAAAAAATGCACAAGCGACGAATAATCACGGTCCTTCTAGTCGTCCTGGCCATCGCCGGGATCGCGCGCTCCGGCTTCGCCGATCTATTGATAAATGGCGCCGGCGCGACATTTCCTTACCCGATTTACTCGAAGTGGTTTGACGTTTACGCGAAGGAAAATCCCGGCATCAAGTTCAACTACCAATCGATCGGCTCGGGTGGCGGTATCCGGATGCTCTCGAATCGCACCGTCGAGGTCGGCGCGAGCGATGCGCCGCTGACCGATCAGCAGCTATCCGATGCGCCGGGAAAGATTCTCCACTTCCCATCCGTGATGGGCGCGGACGTGGTCGCGTACAATCTGCCCGGCTTCACCGTCCGGCTGCGCCTGACCGGTCCGGTAATCGCCGATATCTTCATGGGCAAGATTACCAAGTGGGACGACGACAAGATCAAGGCGCTGAATCCCGGCGCCGCGATTCCGTCCACCGACATCGTTGTATGCCATCGCTCGGACGGCAGCGGCACGACATATATATTCGTTGACTACTTGTCCAAGGTGAGCCCCGGCTGGGCGTCGGATGTGGGTAAGGGAACCTCGGTCAAGTGGCCGGTCGGACTCGGCGGCAAAGGCAACGAGGGCGTGACCGCGCTGATTCAGCAGACTCCGGGCGCGATCGGATACGTCGAGCTGATCTACGCGCTCAACAACCACATCCCGTATGCCATGATCCAGAACAAGGCCGGCAACTGGGTCCAGGCGAGCCTGGAGGGCGTGACCGCGGCGGCGTCGTCGGCGGCAGGCAACATGCCGGCCGACTTCCGCGTATCGATCACCGACGCGCCGGGCGCCAATGCGTACCCGATCTCTTCGTTCACCTGGTTGCTGGTTTATCAGAAGCAGACCCACAAGGAGACTGGCGAGCAGATCGTGAAGTTCCTGCATTGGGCGCTCACCGATGGTCAGAAGTACGCGCCGGAGCTCAAGTACGCGCCGCTTCCGGCCGAGGTAGTGCAGAAGGAGACGGCGCAAATTCAGCAGATTCAGCTTCCGTGAGCGGATAATCGCAAGCGTCGATGCGCGCGGGCGTCAGCAATGGCGCCCGCGCGCACCAGACAACTTGCGGCGCGCGACGTGGTAAGATCCCACTCGACGTGGCCGACAAGGTAATCTATCTCCGCGAAAAGCCGGCGGCGCCGGCCGACGAGCGCAACTTCAAGATCAAGTACGCGGACTTGCTGAATCCCGCGCAGTTCGACGCCGTGGCGCATCGCGACGGACCCTTGCTGGTCGTCGCCGGAGCGGGCTCGGGCAAGACGCGCACGCTAATCTATCGAGTCGCGCGGCTGATCGAGAGCGGCGTGCCGCCGGGCGCAATTTTGCTGCTTACTTTCACGCGCCGCGCGTCGCAGGAGATGCTGCGGCGGGCCGAACAACTGGTTGGAGATCGCGCAGGCGCGGTCGCGGGCGGCACCTTTCATTCCTTCGCCAACAATGTTTTGCGCCGGATGGGCGCGCCGATGGGCCTCAAGCCCAACTTCACCATCCTCGATCGTTCCGACATGGAGGACGTGGTCAATCTGCTGAGGACCCGGATGGGCCTTGCGTCGCGTGAGCGCCGGTTCCCCAAGAAGAGCACCATCGCCGAGGCAATCAGCATGGCGCGCAACAAACGGCGCCCGCTGGAAGAGGAAATCGAGATCGATTTTCCGCATCTCGGCGAGCATCAGACCGAGCTTTTGGAACTCGCGAAGAATTACGACGGCTACAAGCGCGAGCGCGGCTTGCTCGATTACGACGACCTGCTCTATCGGCTCGCGGAACTCCTCGAGCAGCATGAGAACATTCGCCGCCGGCTCTCCGATACCTATCGCTACATCATGATCGACGAGTACCAGGACACCAACCTGATCCAGGCCGACCTGGTGCGGCTGCTCGCCTCGACGCATCGCAACGTGATGGCGGTCGGCGACGATGCGCAATCGATCTATTCATTTCGCGGCGCCAACTTCCGCAACATAATGGACTTTCCAACAATTTTTCCCGGCGCCAGGATCGTTAAGCTCGAGGAAAATTACCGCTCGCTGCAGGGCATCCTAGACGTGGCCAACGACCTGATTTCGCGCGCCGGCGAGAAGTACACCAAGACCCTGTTCACCCAGCGCGAGGGCGGGTTTCGGCCCGTGCTGGTGCGCGCCCAGGATGAGCACATGCAATCGCGCTTCGTCGCGCAACGCATCCTGGAGCTTCGCGAAGAGGGCGTCGAACTCGCCGAAATAGCGGTGCTGTTCCGTTCGAGCTTTCACTCTTTCGATCTCGAACTCGAGCTCCAGCGCCGCGACATACCATTCATCAAGCGCGGCGGATTCAAGTTTATCGAGACCGCACATATCAAGGACGTGCTGGCGCATCTGCGCGTCATCGCGAATCCCGCCGACGCCGTGTCATGGCTGCGCGTGCTGATGCTGATGAAGGGAATCGGGCATCGCACCGCCGAGCGAACTATCGAGGCGCTGGTCGCCTCCGACGATCCTGCGGGCGCGATCGCTAAACTCGGGCTCAGCGCTCGCGGCGGCGCCGAGTCCGGCTTCAAGCGGCTGGCCGCGTTGCTCGCGGAATTGCGAATCGGTGAAAAACGGCCGGCCGAGCAAATCGCGATGACGCTCGAATACTACATCCCCGTGATGCGCGAGGCGTACCCCGACGACTTTCCCAAGCGCGAGCGCGACCTCGAGCATTTCCAGAATATCACCGAGCGTTACAAGAGCCTCGACCAGATGCTCTCCGACATGGCGCTCGAACCGCCGAGCGACTCGCTCGGCGGCGTGCTCGCGACCGACTCCGACACTGAGTGCATGACGCTCAGCACGATTCATTCGGCCAAGGGCCTCGAATGGAAGGTCGTGTTTCTGATTTGGGCCGCCGACGGACGCTTCCCCGGACCGCAAAGCGTCGGCGCCGACGAACTCGAGGAAGAGCGCCGCCTGATGTACGTCGCCAGCACTCGCGCCCGCGACGAGCTCTACCTCTCGTATCCTATATATATGTTCGACCGCAGCTTCGGCTTCGTGATGGGCCGCGTGTCGCGATTCTTGGAGGACGTGCCCGCCGAGCTTCTCCAGACCGCAACGCTGCAGGAATCAGATCCTTGAATTCCCTCTCCCGTTGTCGGGAGAGGGTTTAGGGTGAGGGACATTTGTGCGGCGCGATTCTCTGGTGCGCTGTAAATTGGCTTCTTCACTTGATCAATTCAAACTTCGCGTAGCCGTGAAGCTGCTCGGTCGTATGCATCGGCAGCGAAACCTCGCGCAGCACCGGCACCTTCTCCGTGATCGTTCCGCTCGCCGGCGCGTCCCGCGGCACCGTGATCACCCGCGTCCCG
>JBGPNU010000077.1:0-11231 GCA_041487675.1 Binatus sp. (SeqCode) | reverse complement strand
TTAGCCCGCCGTTGTTGCAGTTGCCGGAAGTAAAGATGCCGCCCTGCCCGAAGACGAGGTCAGCGGCCGTGTCGGTGGAGAGCGGCGTCTTGTACTCGAGCACGCGGCTGTTGCTGTCGTCGGCGACGTAGAGGTTTCCGCTTAAGTCCACCGCGACGTCAGCGGGGAAGCACAGGCTGTTCGCGCTCACCCCGCCGTTGTTGCAGGTTCTGGAGGAGAAACTGCCCCCCTGCCCGAAGACGAGGTCAGCGGTGGTGTCGGTGGAGAGCGGGATGTTGTACTCGAGCACGCGGCTGTTGCTGTCGTCGGCAACGTAGAGGTTGCCGCTTGCGTCCACCGCGACTCCGGTAGGGAAGCAGAGGCTGCTCGCGCTCACCCCGCCATCGTTGCAGGTACTGGAAGTGAAGTCGCCACCCTGCCCGAAGACCAGATCGGCGGGGCCACCGACACAAGGGAAGGAGCCACACCCGCCGAACGGATCATGATATTCAAGCACGCGGCTGTTGGACGAGTCGGCGACGTAGAGGTTGCCGCTTAAGTCCATCGCTACGGCCTCGGGGTTGCATAGGCTCCCCGCGCTTGCGTTCGCGTCATCGTTGTTGCAGTTAGAAGAGAAGAAATCCGCTTGACCCAGCACCAGGTCGGCCGGAGAGCCATTGAAGAACGCCGTCACATCCTTCCAACCCAGTACCCGCGAGTTGCTGTCGTCAGCGGCATAAAGCCGGTTCGGCGTCACGCTCTTGTCGATCGCAACCACGGTCGGGCCGTCAAGCGAGTGTTGGTCCGGGAAATTTGGCAAGTTGTGCAGAAAGTCAACCTGTCCCAACTCGCGATCGGCAGTCGTATCGGTCAGGAGTGGGGTGTTGTACTCGAGCACGCGGCTGTTGCTGGAATCCGCGACGTACAGGTTGCCACCGGCGTCCAGCGCGAGGCCTAAGGGGTTGCACAAGCTGTCCGCGCTGGCGGTCACCGCGCCGTTGTTGCAGCTGTTGGAAGTGAAGTTGCCACTCTGCCCGAAGACGACGTCGGCGGTCGTGTTGGGCAGGAGCGGCGTGTTGTACTCGAGCACGCGGCTGTTGACGTCGTCGGCGACGTAGAGATTGCCGCTTAAGTCCACCGCGACCCCAATGGGGCCGCACAGGCTGTTCGCGGTCACCCCGCCGTTGTTGCAGAGGTCGGAAGCAAAGCTGCCGCCTTGCCCGAAGACGACATCAGCGGTCGTGTCGGTGGACAGCGGCGTGTTGTACTCGAGCACGCGGCTGTTGATTGAGTCGGCGACGTACAGGTTCCCGGAAGCGTCCAGCGCCACGCCAATGGGACCGTCCAGGCTATTCGCACTCAATCCGCCGTTGTTTGGACTGATAGCGATGAAACTTCCGCCTTGGCCAAACACCATATCAGCGGTCGTGTCGGTGGAGAGCGGCGTATTATACTCGAGCGCGCGGTCGTCGGATGTGTCGGCGACGTAGAGGTTGCCGGCGGCGTCCAGCGCGACTCCCAGAGGAGAGCACAGGCTGTCCGCGCTGGCGTTCAGCCCGCCATTGTTGCAGTGGTTGGAAGTGAAGCTGCCGCCCTGCCCGAAGACGAGATTGGCGGGTCCTCCCACGCAAGGGAAGGAACCACACCCTGCGAATGGGTCGTGGTATTCAAGAACGCGGTTGTTGTTTGAATCCGCGATGTAGAGGTTGCCGCCGCCGTCAACCGCTATGGCATTGGGACCGCACAGGCTGCTCGCGCTTGGGTTCGCGCCGTCGTTGTTGCAGGCAGCCGACAAGAAATCCGGCTGACCAACGACCAAATCGGCTGGTGAGCCGTTGGAGAATGCCGTCACATCCTTCCAGCCGAGCACCCTCGAGTTGCTGGTGTCAGCGACATAAAGCCGGTTTGGCGTTGTGCTGGCGTCGATCGCGACCGCAAACGGTTCATTGAGTTTGCGCGCGTCGAGCGAGTTGGCGACGTCATGCACGAAGTCGGCCTGCCCCAGCACGCGGTCGGCGATGGTATCGCCCTGCATCGCGATGGATGAAGTAGCCAGGGCAGCAGCGATCAGCAGGCACGGAGCTGCAAGTTTCCAGAATCCAGATTTCAACATCATCCTTCCCCCGGCATGGCCGTCCTCATTTGCCTCGGTATCGTGGCTCCGAAGCAGATTTCTTGGGCGGCAACGCGCGGCTTGCCGCCAAGCAGCACGCATTCACGCGCCCGTGTGAAAACTAATTGTATGGTTATCAGAACTCCGTGATATTGTCGAGATGGCGGGTGCGCCTCCGCTTCGAGGCGATAAAAAGGCGAATACCGCCTAGTACCTACAGCGGAAGCGGGCCTATATTCCCCGCGTGATCGATCGCACGAACCGCGTAATGCTTCACGCCATTTGTGTGGGGAACCGATATTACTTCGTGCGAGCCGGACGGCTGCGGTATTGCGCTGACGATGATCTCGTCTGCGGAGTTGATATTCGACTGAGTAATCGATCTCGATGACGCGAACACCTGGTACGAGGACGCAGTGCCGGATTTCCAGTCGTCGCCCACCGCGGTGAAGCTTAGCGTGTCGGTCGCGCCTCCGAATGAAACCTCCAAGTGGGCAATTGCCGAAGGCGGCCGCGTATCATCGCCGTAGTGCCCGGTGTTGCGATCGTTCTGATGCCAGTGCCACGCCTCGTGATTCGCGGCAGCCAGCCCGGGCGTGGAATAGATGTGGAGAAGTCCCTCGCGGGTCGTTACCGCAACGTCCACGGCGCCATCGCCCGTCAGATCGCCCACTGCCGGAGTAGCCAACGACCACCCGCCGGTCCATTGCGGCCATCCGGACGCTGGTGCGCCGGTCACGCCGTCGAATCCATGCAGCGCTGCGGAGTCGGCGCTCAGGATAATATCGGGGTTTCCATCGCCTGTGATATCCGCAATCGCCGGTGCGCTGAAAAACGCCAGCCCCTGAATCTCCTGGGTGTACTGCGAGACATTTGCGCCGGTCACCGGATCGGTCACCGAAACCGCGGATCTCAACCTAACCCCCTGTCCGGGCGTTGATTGAATGCCCAGGAGTATGTCGAACACCGATACGCCCGCTTCGACGATCTGCGGGGTCGCGGTGCCGAGCAGGTTCCCAATCGACGGTGAGCCGGTAAACCGAATGATCGGCGATCCATCCTCGGGAAAGAATCCTGGGTTTTCCGCAAACGCAAGGTTCGGATTCGAAAATGGAATTATATAGTTAAGAAATAATTCCGGACTGGCTACTGCGGCCGGCCCGCTCGGTAACATTAGTGCCACCGGGGTTTGCACCCCGATGGTTACGAAGTCGGTCGCGGTGCCGTAGCTCTGCGCGATGGCAGTGACCTGGAGCGGGAAATTCGGGAGCAACTGGCCGGTCGACGAAAATGCGGTTACATAGTTCACCACCGTTCCGCCTTGCACGGTGTCCTGGAGGCCCACCAACACATCCGGATGGCCGTCGCCGTCGATATCTACCAGCGTCGGCGTAGTAACGATCTTCGGATCGTGGGTGGGAGTTCCAAAGGGAGGGATTGCGGAGGGCGGCAGATCGGCCGCATCGACCGGCCAGCCTGAAACGATCGATCCGTCGGGACGCCACGCGTAAATTTTCCCGTCCCATCCGGCCATGACGATATCGAGCTGCCCGGTGCCCTCCAGGTCGCCGAGTGCGGCGCCGCCAAACGATCCCGTCATCGGGTTGTACGAATTCGGCGTGTCAGGCGTGGGCACCGCCTGGCGTTCGACGCTGCGGTCGGTGAAGACCGGAAATCCGCGGCGCAGGTTTCCGGCGCCGTCCCACGCGTACGCGAATCCATCGACCGTGGTGGCGATAATGTCGAGCGCGCCGTCATGCTCGAGGTCTCCTACTGCGAGCGGGCTCTCAATCGAATCGTGAGGAAGCGGGATCTGTTTCGACTTCCACGCGCGGGATTTCAGATAGTTGAACGGATAAGACGGATCGACTCCGCGGGCGCGATTGGTCATCACCGGAAAGCCGGGGGCCTCGCTCCCATCGGAACGTATGGCGTGCACGCTGCCGTCGGAGCCTGCGATTATGGTGTCGAGCACGCCCCGCCCTTCGATGTCCGCCATCGACGCGCCCGCCTCCAGCGAAGTTCCGAAGCTCCGCGGAAAGCCAGCCAGTTCCGCATCGTTGTGGCGCAAGTGAAAGACCCGCCGGTCTTCGCCGATCAATCCGTTGTGGTCCGTGACGACCACCCTGAGCGTCACGTCATACTGCTCAATCGAAAGACGGTCGGCCGTCGGCGCGGTGTAATTGCCGGTCGAGAACGACGCGGGAATTTGCGTGACGTCAAAGGATTTGCGCATCGTTCGCAGCTTTTTTCCAGTGGCGCTGCCGCTTGCGATCATGGTGAACGCGTTATCAAGCGGCTGCGGCCCCAGTCCAAATTGGAGTTGCCATGTGAATGAGTGCGCGCGGCGCGCGCCGACGGTGATTTCCACCGGAAGCGACTTCATGACCGTCGGATCGATCTCCTGATACCAGTCCGGCGAGTCGATATCCGCGGTCGGTGGAATCTTGCCGTCGTGCACCGCCTGCATCGCGAGGAACAGATTGGGCCTGCCGTATCCATACTGGATGTTGAACTTCGCGCCCGGCAGGCCGGGGAAACATCCGCTACACGGCGTGAAATCGATCGGCGACGCAGTTGAGCGCACGACTTGCTCGACCTCGTTCGCATTGAGCGGTTCCTTTATCTGGTGCGCATCGGCAGCATCGAGACCCGCGCTCACTACCATTGCCGCGACGCCTGCCACCGTGGGCGTGCCGGTGGAGGTGGAACCGTCCTCGTTGGGCGCGCTGAACAGCGAGTGCGGGCCGTACGAGGTCAGCGATGAGCGCGAGCGGAAGGTTGTCGCGGTCAAGTCGCTCGACGACGAATTTCCCGAGCGATTGGATTGATCCGACACGATCGAATTGCCGGGCCATACGTGGGACAGCGCCATTCCCTCGGTGTGGTCGGCCGATTCGAAATCGTTGCTCGCCCACACGATCACACTCCCATGCTGGTATGCATATTGAACCGCGCCCACCAGCGCCGGCGATTGTCCCAGCGCCGAGACGGTTACGTCGATCACCCGTGCGCCCGAATCCACCGCGAATGCGATCGCTTCGGCAACCCGGTCGGGCCGATCGATCGCTTCGTCGCCCGCCTTCACCATCAGCAGGCGGCAGTTCGGGCAAATCCCGGTACCGGCGAAATCGTTGTTGGCTTCGGCGACAGCCTGCCCCGACTCGCCGTCGGAATGTCCGTAGGTGCTCTGGTCGGTCTGCGGATCGTTGGTATCGCGATGAAAATTCCATCCGGAAATATCGTCCACGAAGCCGTTGCGATCGTTGTCCCTGCCGTCGCTGAATGCGACGATCAAATCCTCCGCGGTGACTCCGCCCGCATTGGGATGGAGAAATGGGTGCGCGATGCGAGGATCGTTCGCGTAGTCATCGACGGTGAGCACGCCGTCTCCGTCGAGGTCGTAGCTCTTGTGGGGTTGCATACAGCCCGGCGAATGACCCGGCATCGTCGAGCCGTCGGACCGTTCGGGGGCCGGAAGCTCACCGCAATTGAGATAGGCCTTGCGGCGAATATCGCGGCTCTGAGCCAGGCGCCAATTTACGCCGCCCTCGATGTACGCGACGATGACGTCGCCGCGGCCCATTCCGAATGAAGCCCACGCCTTGTTCACGCTCATCCCCGATGCGCCCTCGGGATCCGATGCGACCGGCGCACTCTGCGCAATGCAGTCGTAGAGATGCCAATCCTCGGCGTTGAAGGTCAGGCCGCCGAGCGGACTCCGCTCGGCGCGAGCATAGTCTGGATCGTTCGGACCGCTTAACGCGCTGGTGCACGGATTGCCGGTTGCGGCGAAAGTCAGCGACACAGGTAAAGCGGAAATCGAGAGCAAGCAGACCAGGATGACGGTAACAGTGCGCATCAAAACTCCCCCGCAAAATAATCGGACGAATCCTCTCACAAAGCGCGCGAATTGGAAGAGTCACGAATCAGTTCAGCGAGAGATCCGGAAGTAAAACCCAATCTGAAGAAGAGAAAGACCCAGATGCGAAACCCAAACTGGGTTTTGCGCTTCCTGTTTTATCTTTTCCTGCGTTGGGTGCAGGGGCTGGCCCCTGCTTTCGGACTTCCCGTCGGGAATCGGCACCGCCGCGGGAAAAATAAAGATGCGGCCTGACGGCCTGTTAGAAGTATGAATGAGGAGAGGAGAAATCCTGCAACGGGTGCAGAGCCTGCTCTGAGCCTGCCGAAAAGGGCTTTCTCCTGCCAGCGATGAAGGACGGCCGCGCTCCCGTGTGCCAGTGGCCTTCGGAAGCGCGACCGCCGAATCCGTTAGTTGCCAGCGCCAAACACGCTGAACTTCTGAGTGCCGGTCGCCGCGTTGTCGACGATGCTGATCAACCCGTTGTCCGTCCCGATCAGGCTCGGAGTGAATGTCACCGAGATGGTGCAGCTCTGCAGCGAGTTCAGGGTGCCGACGCAGCCCTGGCTCGGCGTGTAATCGGGGTTGCTCGACGTGACGCTGCTAATAGTCATTCCGACCACGTTGTTATTGGTCACCATCACCGACTTCGGCAAGCTGGTCGTACTGACCATGTGCGTGCCGAACGAGAGCGACGTCGGCGAAAGCACCGGCGCGGAAAGCGTGCCGGCGCCTTGCAGCGCGATCATCGCGGGGCTGTTTGAGGCGTTGCTCGTGATGGTCAGGCTTCCCGTGCGCGTGCCTTGCGCAGTCGGACTAAAGGTCACTCCAACGGTGCACGAAGCCGGTGGTGGTGTTGGTCCCGTTGATCCCGCGGGCCCCAGGATGGTCGCGCCGGACAGGTTGCAAGGATTGGTGCCGATATTTTGTGTGCCGAAATCGCCCGACACCGCGATGCTGTTAACGGTCATCGCGACGGCGTTGGGATTTGTCAGCGTCGCGGTTTTGACCGTTGCGCTGGTCGTGCCCACCAGGGTGCTGGGAAACAAGATGCTTGGCGAGAGGTTGATCAATCCGGCCCGGCCAGTGCCGCTAAGCGCCACTGTGTGCGGGCTGTTGGAAGCATTCGAGGGCATGTTCAGCGTGCCATTGAACGTTGCAACTGCTGTAGCGGTGAAAGTTACCCCGACCGTGCATGTGGCGGTGGGTAGCAGCGTCATGTTGGAGCACGTATCCGACGATATCTGGAAATTCGGGGAGGGGCCGAGCACTCCGGTCGTTATAGTGGTGATCTGGCCGAAGGTGAGTGTGCCCGCGGATAGATCGTTATTCTGCACCGTGACGAACCTAGGCGGCGTGGTGGTGCCGGAATTCATATAAGTCGAGAAACCGAACACTATCGAAAATGGCGTGATCTGCGGCGGCGGTACGGGAGTCGCCGTCGCAGTCGGCGTCGCGGTCGGAGTATCGGTCGCCGTTGCAGTCGCTGTCGGCGTGTCAGTCGCGGTTGCGGTAGCAGTCGGCGTCGCAGTGGCTGTGGCAGTCGGAGTATCGGTCGCCGTTGCAGTTGCTGTCGGCGTGTCAGTTGCAGTTGCGGTCGCAGTTGAAGTCGCGGTCGGAGTATCGGTCGCCGTTGCAGTCGCAGTCGGCGTGTCAGTCGCGGTCGCAGTGGCCGTTGCTGTCGCAGTGGCGGTTGGCGTCGCTGTGGCAGTCGCAGTCGGAGTATCGGTCGCCGTTGCAGTCGCTGTCGGTGTGTCAGTCGCCGTCGCAGTAGCCGTTGCGGTCGCAGTTGGAGTCGCTGTTGCAGTGGCGGTTGGCGTTGCAGTCGCCGTTGCAGTTGCAGTCGCGGTTGGCGTCGCGGTCGCAGTAGCCGTTGCGGTCGCGGTCGCAGTTGCCGTCGCGGTCGCAGTCGCGGTGGCTGTCGGAGTTGCAGTGGCGGTTGCGGTTGGCGTTGCAGTGGCCGTTGCGGTTGGAGTCGCGGTCGCGGTTGGCGTCGCCGTCGCAGTTGCGGTTGCGGTCGCAGTCGCCGTTGCTGTTGGAGTTGCGGTTGCAGTCGGGGTCGGCGTCGCGCACGCGTTCACGACCAACGTTCCGGTGGTGGTCACAGTACTAATGTCGCCGACCGCCTGGACCGTAAAGTTCGTGGTTCCCGCCGGCGTGGTGCCGCAGGTCGTGGTGATCGCCAGAGCTGCGGTCGAGGTGTTCCCTGTGACGGTCACGGGGTTCGGGGTGAACGGGTGGGTTGTTCCAGCCGGCAGCGTAGTCGTGATGCTCAAATTTACAGTATCTGCCGCACCGGCTCCGACCGTCGTGAAGCCAATCGTGTAGTTTGCGGGGCTTCCGGCGGTGACAGTCCGCGAAGACGGCGTGATCGTAACGCCGTTCATATGGACGCTATCCGTGAACTTGTCCTGCGCGGTCTGCCCCGAGCTCTGCCCGGTCGCCGTCATCAGGAACGTCACGCCGCCGTCAGTGTCGGCAATGTGGAAACTCGTATCGGTGAATGAGCCGGTCGAGTCTGCCGTGTCGGTCAGAAAAGTATCGTCGGAGTCGGTCTCCTGAATCTGGACCATGACCTGCTCGCCTGGAAACCATCCGGTTCCATATATGATGACCGGCGAGCCCGGCGCGTAGTCACTCTTGTCGGTGCGGATGGTCGGATAGGAAAAGATCTCGCTCATCGCGAGCGGCTTGCCCGAGCTGTCGAGTCCTCCGCTCATCAGCACCTGCCCGACTGCGGGCACGGCGAAGAAATTGGCCGCGAACGCATCGCGCGCGGTGCTCATCGGCGCGTTGGCGGCGAAGATTCCGGTGATCGGATCGTAAAGTTCGGTCGCGGTGGCCGGCTGGCCTCCGCTGGTGCCGCCCGCGATCAACACCTTGCCGTTGTAGGGCAGGGTCAGGCCGAGGTGGCCGCTGCGCGCGGTGATCATCTGCGCGGTCAGAGTGGTAAAGGTCTGCGCGGCCGGATCGAAATCCTCGGCGGTGCTGAGATCGCTTCCGCCCGCGGTCTGGCCGCCTTCGATGAGCACGGTGCCGTCGAGAAGCAGCGACGCGGTAGCGCTGGTGCGCGCCTGGCTGAGGCTTCCCGCCTCGATGACCTTGCCGCTGGTGGGATTGAAGATCTCTGCGCTGCGAAGCGGTCCGGAAGAGTCGGCGCCGCCGGCGATCAGGACGCGGCCGTCGGAGAGCAGCGTGGCGGTATGATCCTGCCGCGCGTGCTGCAAGTTGCCCGCCGCCGAGAATGTTCTCGATGTGGGATCGAAGATCTCAAGCCGGGCGAGTCGCACCGATGTGTTGTAGCTTCCGCCGGCGATCAGCACGCGGCCGTCGGTCAGCAGAGTCGCAGTGTGATGGCTGCGCGCGGTTTTCATCATCGGCAGCGCGATGAATTTGCTCTGCGATGGATCGTAGAGTGCCGCCGCGTTAACCGAGCCGCCCGAATGGTTGAGTCCACCCGCAAGCAGGACGGTGTTGTCATTGAGGACGGTTGCAGTCAGATCGGAGACGCCGGTATTAAGGCCGGTCGGCAAGGTTGTGAAAGTGCTGCCCGACAGGCTGAAAACTTCGGCGCTCTTGAGCGCGTTGCCGGAGCTGTCGACACCGCCCGCGATCAGCGCCTTACCGTTCGGAAGCATCGCGGCGGCGTGACTCCCGCGCGCGGTGTTGAGATTGCCGGAAAGCGTCCATACGCCGGGCGCCTGCGCCGATAGCGGGAGGGCCAGCACGAGGACGACGAGGATAGACTTCAGGACAATAGCGCCAATACGACCCGCGGATCCGCGGGGATTTTGATCGGACGAATTCATTTTTTCCCCTACCCGTTTCCGCTCGATCACGGAGCGGCGTGCTGCAAAAGCCCGAACAGCGTTGCGGTGTCCTTTATCCCCTCTGCCCGAAGCCCGATCAGGCTTCGTCAATTAGGTTGGAATTATCACAAAAGGCCCGCTATGAGCAAATACTACACGAGATAGGCTAACAGAATGTATTGAAAATCACGAAAAATTGACGGTTTATCCTGACTCGTTGGGATGAGGCAGTCAGAAGGGAAAGCCGACTTTGAGGCGAAGCGCGCATGCGGAGCCAGAATTCCTGAAACCTCACGCAGGCTTGCAAGGGCTCGCCCTGCCGCTGGTAAGGGTGCCGCCATCGCCCGCCGCTAGTGCCGCTTGTTTGCTCTCCCGCTCAAACTAACCACCTGCGGACTATTGGTGGCGTTGTCCTTGAGCGTCAAGTGGCCGGTTCGCTTCCCCGTGGCAGTCGGCTTGAAGGTGACGCTGATGGCGCATGTATTGTGCGCTGCGAGGCTGGTGCCACAGGAATTGGTCTCCGCAAAGTCACCGGTAACTGACATTCCGGTAATTTTCACCGTTGCCTCGCCGGCGTTGCTCACTTTCAAAGTCTTGGTTGAACTCGTGGCGCCAACTCTCTGAAACGCGAATTTCAAATTCGCAGGCGAGATTGACGATGCGCCGGGTGTGGGCGTGGGAGTGGGCGTCGCGGAGGCCGTCGCCGTTGCGGTCCGAGTCGCAGTCGCGGTGGCAGTCGGAGTTGTGGTTGGAGTTGGTCTCGGCGATGCGGTGGGCGTTGCGGAGACAACCGGGGTCCGCACCGTTGTGGGCGACGGACTCGGAGACGGACTGGCGGTCGCGGTCGCAGTCGCGGTAGCCGCCGGCGACGGCGTCGCGCTGGGCGTGGGCGTCGGCGCCGGAGCGGAATCGCTGATGAGAAGGACATGCGCCTGGTAAGGCTGGAATGCGGCGGAGAAGGTAGTGCTGGTGTCCGGCGGATTGCTGACTCCGGTGTCGTAGTCGATAACGCTGTGCGCCGGCCGCGCAAGCGTGAACTCGGCGCTGACCGGCGACGCGGTGTAGTTGTAAGCAAACAAGTAGCGGGTTCCATTGCGCCCGACCTTGGTCTTGGTGAACACGGTGCCCGGCGCGGAATTCGTGGTGATCACCGCGGCGTCGGGGCTGAGCAATACCGGCTCCAACGATTTGATCTCGGTGGTCACGTTGATCAGCTCCTGGTAAAGCGCCGCGTGCTCGACCGGATCTCTCACGTACTGGAGAGCGCGCACGCCATAGGACCAGTAAAAGAGGCCAGTCGCGCCCTCCACGATCGCCATCCAGCTCATGTCGTGCAGTTGCTGCTGGGTCGGCCATGCGGCTTGCGACGTCAACTGGAAGAACTGGATCACGGTCCACACCGGGCGCGAGCCGTGTCCAGCCTGATACGCCGCGCGAGTGCGATCCGCAACTTCGGCGAGATCGTTTC
>JBGPNU010000076.1:0-11347 GCA_041487675.1 Binatus sp. (SeqCode) | reverse complement strand
TCGTTCATCGCGTCGGTCGGAATCGAAAAGTTGGTCCGGTTCATCTTGCGAAACGCATCGGTCACGCCTGCGGGCTCGCTCGGCCGGACAATCTTGCCGCGTTCGTCGATCCAAACCGCGGTCGGCACATTGACCATGTCGTAAAGCTCGGCGACCACGTGACGGCGATCTATCAGGCACGGATAGGTGGGCTTCGCCGCCTTGATCCACGGCTCGGTGGCAGCGTTGCCACCGCTGTCAAATGCGATCGCGATGGGTACAAACCCCTTCGGCCCGAGTTCTTCGTAAAGAGCCTGCCAGACTGGCAGGTCAAAGCGGCATCCTCACCACGATGCCCACGAAACGAGAAAAACTTTTTTGCCGCGATACTGCGACAGCGAATGCATCCGGCCGTCGAGATCGGGCAGGGTAAAATCCGGCGCGTCGAGCGAGGTCAGGATTCGCTTGCGCTCGGCCGCGGCCGCGCCGAAGCAGCATACGTGATTTTCCGCGTCGGCGACCATCGGCTGCCCGAGCAGTTCCGTGAGCGCCGCCAGGTTGTAGCCGCCGGCGCGAACGAACTCAGTTTTGCGCGCGGCCGGCACCGGCACGCAAACCTCGCCCTTGCAGAATCCCTCGGGCTTGTGCGCCCAGCCCGAGACGCGCTCCAGGTCGGCGGCCTTCAACCACAAACCGCCGCCCTTCGCGTCCGCATCGACGCGCTCCGTCACTCGTTCTCCGTAGATAATGTCTAATGCCATTCGTTGGTCGCCTCGATCGAGATTTCACCACAAAGCCATAGCCACTCCAAGTGGAAGATATTGGGAAGGGGAACCAGTCCGAAAAAACCGCTCCTCAAATCCACAAAATCGCGCCCGTCGCCGGCTGGCCTGTGCTCTGCCTGATCGCGTGCAGATAGAGTCCAATCTGCGAGCGATACTCGTCGATCCGCGGCGCAATCTCGAGGTCAGTCTTGAAATCGACCACCGTCCACGTGGCGATGCGTTCGCTTCCCTCCGCAAACGCCAGGTCCGCGATACCCTCGAGCGTCACCCCATCTTCGAGCCGCACCATCAGCGGGCATTCGCGCATCACCGTATGCGCGTCCCTTGCGCGCCGGATCAGCGGCGAGTCGAGCGCCGCAACTACCGCCGCGGACGCAGCGCCGACTTCGTCCTGCGACGCGCCGATCATTCTGCCGGCGCTCGCCGCGATCCCGCCGACCTCTTTCGCGTCGGCGTCGAATCCCGCACGGAGCATCGTCAGATGCACCAGCGTGCCGAATCGTTTCCCATGCGGCCGTCCGCGATCGCGCCGGGTCTCTTCGAGAGCGATCTCACCCGCAAATTCAAGCCCGAGCGCAGGCCGCTCAAGAGCAAGCTCGGTCGCGGTCGCGACGGTAACCGCGGGCGTGACACCCGCCGCCAGCATCGCCGCTCTTTTCGCGCTCCAGACCTCGTGCATCTTCATCCCCTGAAGCGAGATGGTCTTGTTTTCGTCGGCCTGCAGCAGCTTGTTCTGCCTGAGTCCCATCGCCTCCTCGACATGCAGGACGAGCCGCGACGGATCCCACCATACGACCTGATGATCGCCCGCCGTCGCGCGATAGAGTCCCGGCGCCACCGATTTCATCTTGTCCGGCGCGCGACTCGGCCGCGTGAGCACGCTGTCATCGCCGAATTCCGGGCATCCCACGGGCTGCCGCGTCAGCGGCGCGCGCCGACTGGCCATCGCCGGATAGATGACCGGATTCAGCTTCGCGAGCCAACCGTCATGCTCGCCGTCGCCGATCGCCGGCATCACAATCAGATCGCGCGCGCGCGTCGCAGCCACGTAGAGCAAGCGGATTGCTTCCTCCTCGTCGCGGCGATGCTCTTCTTGGGCCCGCTCCTGGAGCTCGCGCGGTGCGCATCCCGCAAGTTCCATCGCGGCGATTTTGCTCGCCGGCTCGATATATCGCGACGCCTCCGCGCGGGTTTCGTTGCAGGTCAGGTCCGCGAAGATGACGACCGGAAACTCGAGGCCCTTCGCGCGATGCACCGTCATGATGCGCACGCCCTCGGTGCCCTCTTCCACAAGAGGTGTTTCGCTCGCCTCGTCGCGCTCGGCGCGCGCTTCGAGTTCATCGACGAAAGCGCGAAACGAAGTCGCGCCACTTCTCGCCTCGTAGCGCCGCGCCTGGTCCATGATTCGCATGATATTTGCCAGCGCCTGCTCGCCGGTCGGCCAGATTGCGATTCCCGCGTGCGCGCGCGTCTTCGCAAGCAGCATCGCGAGTGTCTCCGCAATCGGGCGGCGGTTTCGTCCGCGATGCAATTCCTTGATCACGCCGAGCGCGCGGCTCACTTCGCCAAAGCGCTCAGTAAACTCGCCGGACAGTTTGCGAAACGGATGCAGGCTGCCTACGGTCTCGCGGAATTCGAGCAGCGCCCCATCCGCGAGCGCGAAGATCGGCCCGCGCAGCGCCGCAAACACCAGCAACTCGTCATCGGGACGTTCGATCGCGCCGAGCAGATTGCGGATTGCGATCACTTCCTCGCGCTCGTTGAATGAACCGCCCTTGACCAGCACGTGCGGCAGATGCCGCGCTTCGAGTGCGCGCAAATAAGGCCGCGTCACGTCGCGTCCGAACGAGTTCATCCGGCGAAACAAAATGCAGATATGGCGGGGACGAATCGGCACCCGGATCTCGGGCGCCTCGCGCTCCGTCACCGTCCATCCGCTCTCGATTACGAGCCACCTGGCATACGCGGCTATCGCCTCGGGAAGAGAGTCGTCGATCTTCCAGTCAACCACGCGCCCATAGTCGCCGTACGGCTCCGGCACCGGAAGCACTACGATCGACGGCTGGCTCTCCGAGCCGGGACGAAACGGCGTGAGCGGCGCGTACACCGGCTGGGTCCGCGATTCCTCGCTCATCAGCGGCGCGAAGGCCGCATTCACCGCTTGCTGAATCGCGGGCGTCGCTCGAAAACTTACGGTCAGATTCTCGAGCGCGGCGCCACGGCTGAGCAGCATTTGTTTCACGTCCTGGTAGAGCGAAACGTCGGCGCGCCGGAAACGGTAAATCGATTGCTTGGGATCGCCGACGATAAACAGCTTGCCCGGACGGGGCCGGACTTGCCGCCAGTTCGACTCGGCGGGATCCGCGGACGAGAGCAGGAGCAGAATTTCCGCCTGCAGCGGATCGGTGTCCTGAAACTCATCGACGAAAATATGCGTGAATCGATCCTGCAATTCAGCCCGCACCGCCGCGTTGTCGCGAACCAGGTTGCGCGCGACCAGCAGCAGATCGAGGAAGTCGAGCCGGCCCGCGCGCCGCTTCAGGTCTTCGTAGATCTCGACCAGCGGCCACAATTCCTCGCGCAGCAGCGGCGCGAGATTCGCGCCCGCATCGTCGCGGAACTTCTTGAGCCGCTCGTGCAATTCGGCGCGCCGGCGAAAGACCTCGCTCCGTGACTCGGTTCCAAACCCGCCGCCGTATCCCTTCCAGTCCCAGCGCCTGCCGCCCGAGAGCGATACCAGCACCGCTTCGAGCGCGTCGTAGTCGCGGCCCCGCACCGCTTCCAGGCGGGTCGCTTCATGCACCGGGCGCGCGATCGCGTCGAGGCCCTTGCCCAGCCAGTCGTCGGGTTCCGCGCCGCGCGCGAGTTCTCCCATCGCCTCCACTTCAGCGACGATCGCGTCGATCTCAATATCGCGCTCAAGCGGCGACGGTTTCCAGGGCGTATCGAAATCGCGCCAGTTGAGAAGTTCTTGCGCCGCCCGGCGCGCGATCGCTCGTGGACCGCTTCGCGCGGATAGATCGCGCCGCCGCAGCAACCGGCGCATCCCCTCGCCGGGTTTCTCGAGCACCTTTTCGAACCATCGGTCGAACGCGGCATCGAACATCTCGCCCGCGATTTCCTCGGGCGCGACTTCGAACCTCGGATCGACCTGCGCCTCCACTGGCCGCTCGCGCAGCAGGTCGGCGCAAAAAGAATGAATCGTTGCTATTTGTGCTTCTTCCAGTTGCTTGAGCGCCTCGTCGAATCGCCGCCGCGCTTCGCTTAAAGGCTCGGTGTCGTGCCGCGCCCGCTCGATTTCGCCGCGCAGCCGCAGCTTCAACTCGCCCGCAGCTTTCTCCGTGAACGTCACCGCTACGATCCGCGCGAGTTCGCCGCGCCCCGACCCGATCACCGACACGATTCGATTCACCAGCGCCGTGGTCTTCCCGGTCCCCGCCGCCGCCTCGATCACCAGCGTGGTGTCGAGGTCGTCGCGAATCCTGTCGCGAACCCGCAGGTCAGATAGATCAGCTGTGATCGTAGAAGCCATGGCGGTCACGGCATCTCGCGAAGTCTCTTAAGTCCCGCGAGCCGCGCTTTGGGTTTCATGCCCGCGCGCCGCTCCTCGTACGGGCCGCAGACGCGCTTGTAGTCGCACCAATCGCATTCGCGACTATCCGGCGCGGCCGGCAGAAAACCCGCTTCCAGCGCTTCTTTGACGATCGCGACGAAATCGCGCGCCGAATTTCGCGCCCGGTCGTCGATCTCGACCACGCGTTCCTCGTAGCCTCCGGTCGCGGTGCAGTAGTAGAGGCGCCCCGCGTAAATCGGCTCCTTCAACACCTGCTCGGCGGCAAGCGCATAGAAAATCGGCTGCAAGGTCTTGCCCCCGCCGATCACGAAATTCTTTGCGGCGCGCACTTTTCCGGTCTTGTGATCGGTCACGCGGATTCGGCCCGCGGGATCCCGCTCGAGCAGATCTATCGACCCACGCAGTCGAAGACCGCCTTCGATTTCAACCGGCGCCGCCGAACTGCGCGGGTCCGCCTGCACGCGTTCGCTAAGTCCGAACCCGAGCTCGAACCATTCGGGCCGCCAATTCTCCGGGTCGTTGGCCGCGCGCCGGAGCCATTCGCGCAAGTCGGCGCGGATTGAGTCGATTCCATCGCGCCAGACCCGCTCGATCGCCGGCGCCAGATCGTCATGCCAGCGCGCCGCGACTTCATCCAGCCGCTCGTCGAGCAACTCGAATGCGTCGTCAAGAGTTTCCGGGGTGACCGGAAGCGCTTCGATCTCGCGGAGCGCCGACAGCGTCTCGTACTGAACTTCCGCAAACAGTCCGCCCCGGGTCAGCGGATCGATTGTCTCAAGAGCCTCGGGTTCCTCGCGCGGCTCCAGCCGATGGATCGCTTGCAGAAAAAATCGATACGGGCACGCGGCGAAGTTTTGCAGCGCGGTCGGCGAATATGAACGCGCAGACATCTGATGACGTCCGAGCGCGGCCAGTGCCGACGGCTCGGGATCGACCAGCCCGTCCGACGGAGTCCAGCGCCGGAGCCACCTGCGCGCCCGCGCCCGCAGCGCGCGCCCCAGATGCTCATTTCCGCCCAGCAGATAATTCGCCGCGCCAATGGTTGTCTCCGGGTCCTTGTCCACCAGTTTGTCCAGCACCGCCAAATCGAATTCTGCGTCATCGATCGCGTCGGCCGGATCCGCCGGCGCCGGCCATCCGAGCCGCGTCGCCTGTTCCGAGGCCGCGCGATTTGCCAGCTCGTCGAAGCCCGGCAGGCGGCCCTCCGCGGCGCGCAAAATCTCGAGCGCGTAAAAAGACGGAACCCGCGGACGCCCCTGGTCCAGATCGACGCGTGGATAGGAGAACATCGCCCGCTCACGGGCCGCGCCGGCCACGATTCTGAGCGCAAGCCGCTCTGCGCCAACCCGCCGATCGTTGCGCGCGAGATACGGACTCAGCCGTGCGCGCGCCGAGTCGGGCAGAATCGGATCCTCGGTCAGCTTGCGCGGGAACATGCGTTCGGCGAGACCCGGCGCAATCACAACCTCGAAGGCAAGCCCTCGCGCGCGATTCGGCGCCGCGACGAACACCTCGCCATAGCGCCGGCGGGCGCGAGGAGCTTCCAGCCTTCCCAACCGATCGCCCAAGACCATCCGCACTTCATCGAGACCGATAGGTCCGACCGGCGCCATCGGCTCCAACTCCGCCAGCGCCGCCAACACCGGCTCGCGATCGCGAATCGCAAGATCGACGAGATCGCGAAGATACTGAAGCCACTCGCCCCAGGTCGCCGCGCGTGGCGTCGCGCCGAGGACCGACAGAATCGGCATCGCCACGTCGCTCAGATGAGTCAGGTCCAGGATTCGCCGTTCAACGCCCGCCGCACGCGCATCATCGTCGGCGACTGCCGCGCGCCGCGCCTCGAGTTCGTTGCGCAAACCCTTGAGCCGCCTCTCCCACCGTTCGGCGCTGTTGCCGATTACCGCCGCATCGACCAGCAGCCGCTCCCATCGCCACGGCGCTCGCACCGTACCTTCGACGACCGGAACCGGATCGGAGACCGCGGCCTCGGCGAAAACAGGATCGCTCTCAACTTCGAGATCCGCGGCGAGCGCGCCGGCGGCAAGTTCGGTCTCCGGGCTGATCGTTGCGCCGTCACTCGGATCATTCGGATCACTAAGACGGTCCGCCTCGGGCACTTGCGCGAGCGAAAGATATTCGCCGAAACGGCGCGCGGAAAGATTCTCCGCCGCGCACCCGAGCAGCGCGAGCAGCGCGCGCCCGCCGGGCTCGGGACGGCGCGTGCCGCGCGCGAAGTAAGCGGGGATTCCGGCGCGGGCGAGCGCCTCCTGTATGTAGGGTGCGTAACGAATCGGCTCATGCAGCAACACCGCGATTCGATCGAATGGGATTCCGCGACGCGCCTCCGATGCGATCCGGCGCGCGATCTCGACGCACTCATGCATCTCACCGGGCGCCGAAATCACGCTGACCGTTTCGTCAAGGTCGCGCTCGGGCGGGGCGGTATCGGCGAACAGATGCGCCTGCAAACGATAAAGCGACGGCACGTTGTTCTCATTTGCGGGCGCCGAATCAGGACTTGCCTTGATCCCGAGCGCTTCTTCCAGGAGCGACTGCACCGCCGAATCGCCGGCGGGAATCGTCGCGAGAATCGACTCCGAGCGCGCGGCCAGCGCCGCGATAAAATCGCGATCGAGCACTCCGTCAACCGACGGGTCGAGCAAAAGCATGGGCAAGCCGGCGAAACGCGGTGCCGGGTTCGCGCGCACCGCATCGGTTGCGGCCTTCAACATCCCGGCTCGATCGATCAACTTTGCGTCGGCCAGTTCCGCGTCGAAACGCTCGAGCGTAGCGGCAATCGCCTCGCCCGCGCCACCGAGTGCGCGCAGCTTTTCGGCCGGGATGTTGTTCCAGCGGAGTTCAGCCAGCGTCTGCGCGAGAGCGCGCGAAAAACCGGGACGGTCGAGCACGGGTCCGAAATGCGCCAGCGCATTCGTCGGCGCCAGGCGGAAGACCGCGCGCGCGGCGACCGCCTCGGCCGCAAGACCGTCGGCGGGAGCAAGCCCGGCATCCGCGATATGCTCGGCCGCGAGCAGCCCGACCAGCCGGTTCATCGTCATCCGATGCACTCCCAGCATCGCGCCGCGCGACACCGCGAACCCGCGCACCAGGTCGTCAGCGGCCTCCTTGACCGAAGCGATCACGAGCACTTCGCTCGCGCCGGAGAGCGCCTCCAACCATGCGCGCGCGGCGGCGATTCGATCGGCGGCTCGTGGTGAAACTACAATTTCGCGAGATTGGGGCATCGGTGCGGCGCGACTCGCTGTCGCACCACTAATCTAGCGTTCCGCATCCATGCTCTTCACGAACGATCGGAACTGGCAAGAGCGCGCGGGCGTTGTTTCCACAACCTGACAACGGTTCTGGTCACTTGTCGAGATAAACCGGATCGCCGATTCTGACCTGGCCCGCCGCGCCAATCGAAGCGAACACGCCGACATTCGTGCGATGGTGGTACGCGGCAGTCCGCAGAATTGTGTAGTCGCGCGGGAGGTCCTCCTGCGGATGGGTCGTCATGACACAGCGCAGCGCGGGCTGAAGCGCGACTATCCTGAGCCCGCTGCCGACTGCGAGTGTGCCGCCGATCCAATCGTCCTCGATAAATCCGTCGTCGCGCTCGCCGCTGTCCACGAAAATCGTCGGACGGAAGCGGCGCGGGTCGAAGATCGATCCCGGCCCCGCCAGCTTCGCCATATGCCGGAGCGTGCCGCTCGCGATCACGTGCATTATCGCGGTGTCGAAAAAGCTGTCCTTCTCGAGCGCGAAGTGGTCGGGCATATTCTGAGCCGTCAGCCCGGGAATGACTTTCTCGATGGGCACGTCGGCAAAAATGGTCGCGGTATCGATTCCAGCGTGCTCGGCGTGCGCGGTTGAAGAACGCTCCAGGCTCATTTTGCGGCCGAGCGCCGCCGAGATCGCCTCCGATGCGTCCTTGTCCTCGGCGTGAATCTTCCGCCCATCGGGCAGTTCGATCGTAACCGGCGCCGCGCGTCCAGGCGCCGGCGGAGAATCGTAGCTCGAACGAAACTCGAACAGCTTCGGGAACTTCTTCGCACTCGCGATTTGCCCCGTCACCACCTCTCGGAGCGCGTATGCGCGATCGCCGACCACGCCCCGCTCGGTGACAAATACTTCGTCGAGCTTCTCGCCGAGCATCGACTTAACCGGATAGCGTGCGAGCGCACTCACCTTGCCTACCATTTGCCGCGCCATCGATTGACCTCTACTTCTGACCCCTACTTGCCGGTCCGCGATTGCTCGCTACATATTGACGGAACCAGTCGCCTGAGAAGTGGGAGTCGGCGCAGCAGCGTCAGCCGGCTTGGGCGAATTCATCGACGCCGGCGATGCGGACGCTGCCGAAACTGGCGGTGGCGGGATCGGCGTCGCTATTGGAGTCGGCACCGAAACCATGGGAATCGGCGCCGCCGATGTCGATACTGCCGCTGGGCTCGCGGTCTCGGACGGGACCGGTGCCGCAGCCATCAGCGCGGTTCCTGCACCGTAGTCATAAACCAGCGAGCCGCCGAGATGGGCCGAGTAGCTGAGCGTCACGATCGCTACGATCGCGACGATCAAATAGATCGAGCGCGATCCGGCCATGAAGCCCGCCGCCTGGATCAGGATTCTCCAAAGAGCAAGGATTCCAAACGTGATTGCAAGGTATGTACCGAGTTGCGCGTGCGTCTTCAGCACGTCCTTGGCCGGCTGCCCCAGCGCGTTCCAGATTCGGTCCGCCTCCATGTCGCCCGTGAAATACGATCCGCCCGCCGCGATTGCGCCGAGAATCATGAGCATCAGCGCGGTGTAGCGAAGCCAGATTCGATTCGGCGCCATGCTCGCAACCAGATCGATCAGAACCGCGACGATCAGCAGCGCGACGGTAAAATGATCGACCACCGGATGCAGTTGATAGGGCTGGAGGAATTTGATCACAGAGTCCATCGGCGCTCCTTGAAGTTGACGGATGAAAGTACGCGCGGACGCGGAAATTGCGCTTCGCGATTCGCGGCCTCAGCAGTTTATCCTAAAGCGACGGTAATCGCGCAAATCTGCGATGCCCACCGGTGCGGAGTCCGCACAGGCGAAGAATTCACGAAGCCGGAAAATCAGTCGGGGGAACGAGCGGCAGGATGACAGGAAGCAGAGAAGATCCAGATGCGAAAACCCAAACTGGGTTTCGCCCTTCCTGTCCTATCCTTCCTCCTGAGATGGGTGCAGGGGGCTGGCCCCTGCCGATCTCAAGATCCCGAATCTCGACATCGCTCCACGCCCGCATCGTCAGCCAATAGCGGAGCGCGCCGGCAAAAGTCAGCCGGTGAAAATCGGGATTCCACCACTCCTCGAATCCAAATTGCGTGGAAGTCGGATTGCCTGCGAGCGCGCCGTTTTTGGTCGGGCCGATCGTCGCCACGATATTCGCCGACGCGGCGGAGTCCGAGCGCGCAAAATCGCGCAGATACCATCCGATCTCCGGCGCATCGGCGGGAACCATCGCGCTCGCACCGCGGATCGATACCGAATTTTCCGCGCGCGCGCATTCCTTGCGAGTCTGAATCGCAGTCGCCGGCTCCGACCAGAATAAAAGTGCGTGCCGATTCCATGGCGCTTCGCTCGTATCGGGCGCCGGATACGCAAAGTTGGTGAGGACTTGCACATAGAGCGTAAGCGCCGCGACCGCTGCGAGCGCGTAACGAATCGCATCCCAGCGCACCGACTGATGCATCCGTTCGACGCCGAACGCCGCCAACATCGCAAACGGGATCACGAGCGCGATAGCTGCGTCAGAATCGTTGCCGCCGACTAACAGAAACAACGCAGCGCTGACAATCGCCCAGACCAATGTCCACACCGCGAAGTTGCTTCGGACTTGGGCCGAGACGATCACGGATGCACCGCCAATCGCAAGAATCAAAATCATGAATTCGTAAAACACGAAGATAGGAATGAAGGTGTGCAGTCCGCGCTCCAACCCAGTCGCCGGCGGAGCAAATGCCGCGCGCAAGTCGTATCCGACTACCGCAGCGAGCGATCGGGTGAAAAAAGCTGTCTCCAGCAAGATCCACAGACTGACCGCGACGATTGCGATGACAATCACGAGCGCGCGCCGCCGTTCCCACCAGATGCGGACCCGAAGCCGCGGATGATCGATCGTCAACGTATCGTAGGCGCCGACGAAAATCAGCGCCGCGGCCACTGCCGCAGCCGTTGCGTAGCCAATCGGATCCGCCGAGAGCCAGACTCCAATCGCAGCTCCGAGTCCGATTGCGCTTACCACGCTTGGTCGCCGGCGCATGCTCTCCGCAACCGCGATCGCGATCATCATGAACGCCACCGACGCGATCACGGTCGAACCAGTGCGCGAAAAATATGTCACGCTCGGCGAGAGCGCGAGGATAGCGGCGAACGTGAGCGCGCCGGCGCGCCCGAGGCAGGAGCGCATCGCGAATCCGCTCGCAACCAGGATCAATCCGCATAGCGCCGCGACGATTCGCGAGGTGGCATCAGCGGCGCCGAGCTCCGCAAATACCCAGCCCTGCAGTATCGTCGTCCACGACCCGTGAACCCCGACCTGCGACCCGAGCGCGCCCAGCCCATGCTTTGACATCGCGAACGCGGCGAGTGCGCGACGCGCCTCGCTCGGATCGAGTGGACGCGCTCCCAGAGCCATCATACGCGTCATGACCGCGTACACCGCGATCGCGCACCAGCCCAGATGCTCCGCGGTGACGACGTAAACCGGACGCGTCAGCCGCTCGCGGCTCAGATTTGAAACGGTCGGCGCATGCGACGGGTCAACTCGCGGCTCATCCGGCTCGCGAGGCCCGTCCGGTTTGTCGGAGAGCCGCCACTGGTCTTCTGGATTCATCCCGCCGCTCGACATTTTCAACCGCCTGCTAGTTACCCACTCGCGCGTTGTCAACGCGAGCGCGCCGAAAATTCATTGGTCCGAAACGCAATTCGCACTTGAGCGAAACGCGGACGCGGTTATGCTGGGAGTTTCGGG
>JBGPNU010000075.1:0-11542 GCA_041487675.1 Binatus sp. (SeqCode) | reverse complement strand
TGTCGCGGGACGCTTTACCGACGAGGAAGCCGCCAAGAAGGAAGGGCTGCCCGGAATAATTTTGCCCGGCAACATGAGTCTCGGATTGATGTCGAAGCTGGTGACGGATTGGATCGGCTCCAGAAATGCGCGGCTGGTGCGGATGGGCACGACCTATCGCGTGCCCGTGCAACCCGACCATCGAGTGGTGCTGCACGGCTTCGTCACGAATACGAACCCGATCGATCGCACGGCAGAGATCGACGTCTGGATGGAGAACGATGACGGCGAGCGCCTGGTCACCGGAACGGCAACGGTCGAATTCCCAAAGTAGCAACTGAACTGTTTCGCGAATGCTCGCGCGGCCGGATTCTTTATGCCTACGCGAACGCCGAGATCGCTATAATCGCGCCCACGACGCCGGACCCAATTCCGCCGTACCAGAATGACGGCAGCTTGGTCAGTACCGCGATCGAACATAGTACCAATGCGAGTTCGATGGCGAGTTCGGCCAGGTCGAGCCGATCGCCACGGCGGCGCGCCTGGTAGCTCTCGGTCGTTTTCCCTTCTGATTCGAATTCGAGTTCGTGCCCTCTTTTGTCCAGCGCCTCGGCCTTGATCTTAAGCGCGGGCAGCTCACTCTCGCGATATTTGCGAATTTCGCCGCCCCACGTTTTAACGGTCTCCGCAGCCCGCGAGTCCGCTCCTGGAGCCTTTCCGAGTACCGAAAGCAGCGCGAGCGATGCTTCCAGCTGCGAACTGCGATTGTTCTTGGCCTGGTAGTAGCCCCATTGGTCGGAAGCCTCGGTGTGATGAATATTGGCGGCGGTTGTCAGCCGGTTGGCTTCCGCCAGCAGGCTGAGACTATCGTCGTGCGCGCGATGGCTCAGCATCGTGACGCATGCGAGCACCGCGGCGATAATCGCCATCGTCATCGCGACCCGCCGATCGAACGGGTCCAGCCGATGCTCCGCCTGCTCGCCGGGTCGGTCGAGTCCCTCGGGTTTGATTTCCATTGCAGTTGACCCCTTTATCCTTCTAACAGGGCCCTTCGACTTCGCTCAGGGTAAACTCCGCCCGCATTTTTCTCCTTACCCGGGTGCAGAGCCTGCCCTGAGCCTGTCGAAGGGGGCTGGCCCCCGCTTCATACCGCGCGTAGTTCTTCTGCAATGGCATGCCGCGTCGCGAGCGTCGCCGGAATGAACGCGCTCGCTGCTCCAATCAGCGCCGCAATCATGAAGCTGTAGGCAACTATTCGCGGGGACAGGGTTAGCGCCAGCGCCAGCGGCCCGAGCGCTCCGGATACGTGCGGCAACAGTTCGAATCCCAGGTATGCCAACCCGCACCCGAGCGCACCGCCGGTCACGCCGATTATCAGACCCTCGGCGACGATTCGCCAAATGATCGAGGTGCGAGTGAATCCAATCGCGCGCATTACCGCGATTTCCTGGCGTCGTTCCCGCACCGCCATCGCGGCCGTATTGGCGGCAACCAGCGCGATTGTGAACATCACGATCGCCGCCAGGAACTTGGCGCCGTTGACCAGCAGGCCCAGGTTGCCCACGACCTGGCTCTTGATCAGCGCAACTTCGGTTTCGGTGGATGTCTCGTGCGCCGAATTGGCGAACGTTTCATCTATTGCGGCGATCACCTCGGGCGCCGATTGCGAGTGATCCACTTTCACCCAGAACAAGTTTACCGTTCCGGGCCGGCCCAGCAGTTCCTCCATGTAGTCGCGCCTGAAGATAATTCGGGGTCCGGCGGCTTCCTCGTTCAGCACGCCCACGATTTTCAGTTGCAGATCGACTGGATAGATCGTACCGCGCAGCATGATCGTGTCGCCGATTTTCCATCTGTAAGCCTTCATCAAGCTGGTTGCGACCAGCGCTGCGGTGCGTAGTCCCTTGAATTCACGCTCAGTGTCTTTGTTGATTTCCCAATCGGGAAAGATTTCGCGAAGATGATCGTCATCGACGGCGAGAATCCCGATCTCCTGATTCGGATCGCGGTAAGTTCCCATGAAGACGCTGTAGCCCGCCACCGCGTCCACGTGTGCAACTCTTTCGATCTGCCGGCGATATGCCTCGGGCAACATGTAGAAGAGGCTCGCCTTGCTGTGACAGATGAGGCGCAGCGAGTTGGCGCGGTCGCGCAGGACCTGGTTGATCAGTCCGGGCAGGCTGATCAGCGACGCGAAAATGAATACCGAAACGGTGATCGACAGGGTAGTCAGGATCGTGCGTCGCTTGTTGCGCGTGAGGTTGCGGAAAACGAGTCCGAAGTATTTCATGTGTGCGCGCGCGGCTCAGCAACCGACTGTCCCGCGGGAACCGGTACCGCTAGAGCAGGGCTCCGCGAAAGGGTTCATCGCGCGACGGCGGGAATTGAAGCAGATTGATCGCCCATTTGCGCGCCTGCCTGAGCGCCTCCTCCGCACGGCGGAAAATCCGCTCGCGATGCATCACGCTCCACACGTACACATCGACCGAGGGCTCATCGCCGAGCGTGATGTCGAGCATCCAGTCCTCGAGCTGCGGGCCGCATATCAGCAGCCGCACCACGCGCCCATGATCGAGCACGATTCCACGCGCCTCGCGCGGAATGCGGAACTCGTCCTTGACGCGCTTGATGACGCCGGGCGGAGCGTGCTGCTCAGTCATCGCGACATACGCCCAATCGCCCTGCGGAGGATTGGCCTCGCGCGCGATCCGCAGGTTGTTGTCGGTCAGGTCTTCCTTGGCGCGATCCTGATCGTAGTCGCGCGCGACCTGGTAAAAAGCCATCGCGACCGGCAACTGCGGCATCTCGGTCTCGGACTTGGCGCGTTTGGGTTTCTTGAAGTTGGTTTCGACCCACCAGCGGTTTTCGACGGTCGGCTTTTGTGCCATCAGGCGGCCTTGCGCGATTTGCGCGCCACGTTTCGCGCCGCACGCCCGCTCTTGCGCGCACTTGCGATGCGCGTGCGTCGTTTACGGACTCGATCTGCCGCGCGCCGAGAGTTGGAATTTCCCGCGCGGGTGCGCAAGCGCGCCGCCGATCGGCGGTTCGGAACTCTGAGCCCGGTCACCATCCGCCGCGAAAACATTTCGGCTTTGCGCTCGGCATCGGTCCAGAACAGGAAATGACCCATCTCATGGTAGATCATCGCAATCCACATCCGCTCGCTGAAATAGACTCGTCCGCGTTTCCAGTTCTCAGGATGCACGAGATGGATGCGGCCATCCTCGTAGGTTCGGCCGGCCGTCTTGCCCCAATCGATGTACTCGAACCATTCGATTCGCGGGCGACGCACGTTGAAGTATCGGCACATCAAGGAAATCGCGCGATTGAAACGGGTCGCGCGATGACTGCGGAAAAATTCGCCGAGGTTGCGATCGATTTCGCGACGATGAACGATGGGAGGAACAATCATTCGCACCAGTGGACGACCTCCGGGACAGGTAGCTCGAATCATACGAAGCAGGAGCCGCGACAGTCAAACAAAGTCCGGAAAATGCAGATATATACCGGCGTTTGATTATCTCTCAGGCACCTAAATCCCCTCGCAGACAAGGGGTTGGAGAGCTTCAAGCGATCCCGCTAGCCGAAGACGCCGCTATCTTTGAGCCGCCCAATTTCCTCCCAGGTCAGACCCGCTTCGAGCGCGACTTCCTCTGTATGCTGCCCCAGTTCGGGTGCCGCGCGATGTGCTCGCGGGTCGGCGTCGCCAAACTCGACCGGGCTATTTACGACCCGGCATCCGGAAATCTGCGGATGATCAACTGCGGCGAACGCGCCGATTGCGTTGGCCTGCGGATCCTCGAGCACTTCGGCGTCGGTACGCATGGGCGCCCAGACGAGACTGTGGCGATCGAAGATCGGACTCCACTCTTCGGAGCTCTTTGACGCCATCACGCGATCGATCTCGGCGGTTAGCGCACCGCAGTTTTGTCCGCGAACGGCGGAATCCTTAAGGCGCGGATCGTTCAGCCATTGCGGCATGCCGAGCGCGGCGCAGAAGTCCGGCCAATGGCGATCGCTTTGAATCATCACGAAGTAAACCCATCGCCCATCGGCGCATCGGTATGAACTCCAAAGAGGATTCACCCGCTGGTTGCGCGACTCGGACTCGGGCGAGCGGCCGGTCATCAGGCCGACCGTCAGGTCGGACGCGTTCATCCAGAGGCCCATCGAGAACAGCGAGATATTCACTTCGCGGCCGCGGCCGGTACGCTCGCGTCCGAGCAGCGCCGCGGAGATTGCGCCCGCAAGCCCGAGTCCCACGGCATGATCGATCATCGCCGGGCGCTGAGCTGGCGGCGGCTGTCCCGGCTCGGCGATCGTAGCCATCAGGCCCGAGCGCGCCCATGCGGCTGCGTAGTCGTACGCAGGGCGATTGCGATCGGGGCCGCGATGCCCGTAGCCGTTGACCGATGCATAGACGAGGCGCGGATTTTTCGCGGATACGGTCGCGTAGTCGAGCTTCATGCGTTCGATCGCGTCGAGGCGAAGACTGGTGACGAAGACGTCGGCTCGTTCGATCAGCCTGAGCGCGAAGGCGTGGCCGTCGGCGCGGCGCAAATCGACGGCGACCGAGCGCTTGTTGCGATTGTCGAGCTCAAACGGCGGACGGATGCGCGCGTCCGGATCGCCCATCGTGCGAGTGACAAAACCGCGAATCGGGTCGCCGGTTTTCGGATCTTCGAGTTTGATCACGTCGGCGCCCCAGTCGCCCAGCACCGCGGCGGTGGCGGGCCCGGCCACCCACATCGCAAGTTCCACGACTCTGACGCCCTCGAGCGGACGGTCCATCGCATCGGTCTCCTTCATCTGGATGAGACCGAATTGCTATCAGGACTTTGATTGAGAACGCTAGCGGGCTGGATTGGCCCGGCGCATCCGGCGCGGATCTCGTCGGCGCACGCGATTCACCGTCAGTCGCTGCATCCGGCTTGCTTCCTTAAGCCGCAACCGGAGCGGAGCGCCACCGCGGCCCTCGACGAGTTCCGAGAGCCTCCACCTTAGCCCCTTGGCATCCATCCCGAGCGCATCGCATACGTTGTGAAACGACAATGGGCAGGTGATACCTTTGGTGAAAATCCAGTTCCAGGCTTCGTTGAATGAGTTGCGCTTGCGCAAACTCGCGGAGCCGCCGCATTCCTGCACGACGTTGATCGCGTCGGCGAGCACCGCGAGCATCAGCCGCTGCTCACTCGAAAGCGAGTGGGTGCCGATCAGCTCGAAGAACTGGCTGCGCAGGATCACGTCGGGAAAGGGACGCGGATCGGCGACCGGAATTATGGACTCGACCGTTTGCATTGTTCAGCTACCTCCCTCCCCCGAGCGAAGAGCTTGAACGGTTGGTTAATTTTGCCGTCGTATTTGCGAAGCAGACTCCCTTATGCGAAACCCCATCCCATCTAATCGGGACTGAGAAACTTAATGAGAACCAGAACGCTTTGCAAGCGAAATTTGCGTGCCATGATCTGTGCCTGCAAGCATCGGATAAGGCACGCTTGTCCGTCGAATTCGTTCGAATTAGCGAGACCCCGGATTGCGAGCGAACAGCTCGCCGATTCACTATCGCGTCGATCGCGCGAAACGCCCTTGTTATCGGTAGCTGCTGACGGTCTGCTATATTTGCGCATAGCGTTGATTCAAGAGCCACGGCGTCGAGTCGAGGCAAGTCGAGGATAGAGGCGCGGCACTCGCCCGTGCGACTTCCAACTCGAGAAGTTTTCAGGGCGGCGACGTGGATATTGCCGCCCGGGAGTGACCCACGATGGCTGATTTTTACGGCAAGGAAACTTCGAAGTATCTCCGCAACCTGCGCCAGAACGCGCCCGACGCCTTCAAGGGCTTCCTCGAATTCGACAAGGAAGTCTTCAAGGACGGCGCGATACCGAGCAAGACGAAAGAGCTGATGGCGATCACGGCGGCACACGTCACCCAGTGCCCATGGTGTATCGAGGCGCATGTCACGCGCGCAAAAGAGAAGGGATGCACCGACAATGAAATCGCCGAGGCGGTCTGGGTGGCGGCTGCGATGCGTGCGGGCGCGGCCTTCAGTCATGGAGCAATCGCGATGGCGGTGGCGGACGAACACAAGCACTAGCCAGCGCGGTCTGGGTTCGGCAACATAGTAGGCCAACAAGGTGGAAATGGATCAGGCACGACAGGATCAGGCTCGAAAAGACCGCAAGACGCGGCAGATAACGATCGGCGGCACCAGGGTCGGCGGCGATGCCCCGGTGATCGTGCAATCGATGTGTGCGACGCGGACCATCGACGTCGACCAGACGGTCGCACAGGCTCGGCAGCTCGCCGAGGCGGGCGCGGGAATCGTCCGAATCGCGATGGACAGCGAAAAGGAAATTCCCGCGCTCAAGGAAATCCGCGCGCAGACGAAGGGAATCGTGCTGTCGGTCGATCTGCAGGAGAACTACAAAATTGCCGATCGCGTCGCGCCGCACGTGGACAAGATTCGCTACAACCCCGGGCATCTGCACCATATCGAGAAGCGCAAGAGCATCGAGCAGAAGGTGAAATGGCTGGTCGATATTGCGCGCGACAACGATCTCGCGATTCGCATTGGCGTCAACTGCGGCTCGGTCGCGCCGGCGTTTCTGGACAAGTACCCGGGCGATCAACTGGCCGCGATCGTCGAGTCGGCCGCCTGGCATTGCGGCCTGATGGATGATCTGGGCTTCACGCGCTTCGTCGTGTCGCTCAAGGATTCCGATCCGAACAAGGTGATAGACGCGAATCGCCGTTTCTCCGCGCGCCGTCCCGACGTGCCGCTCCATCTCGGCGTCACCGAGGCGGGACTACCGCCCGACGGGATCATCAAGACGCGCATCGCGTTCGAAAAACTTCTGGCGCAAAGTATCGGCGACACAATTCGGGTTTCGCTGACGCTGCCCAATGAGCGCAAGCACGAAGAAGTGATCGTCGGCCACAAAATTATCGAAGATGTTGCGGCCGGCCGCTTCATCTCGGTCCCGGACTTCGGCGCGGGCCTCAACATTATCTCGTGCCCCTCATGCTCGCGCGTCGAGAACGAGAAAGTCGTCGAGCTCGCGCAGCAGGTCAAGGAACTCACGACCTACGCTGAGAAGTACAAGATCACGATCGCGGTTATGGGATGCCGGGTGAATGGGCCCGGCGAGACCGATGACGCCGATCTTGGACTGTGGTGCGGTCCCACCACGGTCAATCTCAAGAAGAAGGACCGCAAGATAGGATTTTTCGGCTACGACGAAGTGCTGCCCAAGCTGCGCGTCGAACTCGATCGCCTGATCGCAGAGCGCTCCGCCGCGGTCAATTAAGCGACGTTAACTGAGCGATTCTATCTCGCTACCGCCGCGACGATTCCGATTTTACGGCTCGCGCCGGTGACGATCGCGGTACGAGCTGATTCCTCAGATCTTCTGATTCGTTTTGCGCCAGTCGGCGAGGAAGCGCTCGAGACCGAGGTCGGTCAGCGGATGATGCAGCGTCTGCTTCAGCACTGCGAACGGCACCGTCGCGATGTCGGCGCCGAGTTCCGCCGCGCGCATCAGATGCGTGGTGCTGCGCACTGACGCGACCAGCACCTCGGCGGGGTAATCGTAATTGGACAGAATCTGCATCATCTGTTCGACGATCTGAAATCCGTCCTGGCCGATGTCGTCGAGCCGTCCGATAAACGGCGACAGGAACGACGCGCCTACTTTTGCCGCCGCCAGCGCCTGCAGCGGAGTGAAGATCAGCGTGACGTTGACCCTGATGCCGCGCTTCGCAAGCGCCCGGGTCGCCTTCAGCCCTTCTATGATCATGGGGCACTTGACCACGATGTTCTTGTGGACCTTGGCGAGCTTCTCGCCCTCTTCGACCATCGCCGAAGCTTCGGTCGCCACCACCTCCGCGCTAATCGGGCCGTCCACGATTTCGCAAATCTCGCGCAGCACGTCGTGGTACGGACGTCCGGTTTTTGCCATCAGGCTCGGATTGGTAGTGACCCCGTCCACGAGTCCCCAACTGGCAGCCTCGCGAATCTCGGCGACGTCAGCGGTGTCGATAAAATATTTCATCTGGTGGATACCTCGCGCTTGGGCGTTTGCGGTCTCAGCAGGTCCGCACGAGCAAGTGTAACACGAAACGGCGACTTGAGGCCCGCCAACATTTCGGAAATCGACGCGTTGAGTTTGGGATGAATCAGCGCCGGCGCCAGTTCGCTCATCGGAGCGAGCACGAACCTGCGCTCGTGGAGCCGCGGATGCGGCACTTTCACGGTCCGGGTATCGATTGTTTCCTTGTTGAAGAACAGCAGATCCAGATCGATAATCCGCGCCCGGTACTTGCCCCGAGTTTGCTTGCGTCCCTTGACGCGCTTCCGGCCCATGATTCGCTCGATCGCGAGCAGCCGGCGCATCAGGACTTCCGCGCCGATCTCGGTCTCGACTTCAATCACGCCGTTTAAGAACGCGCCCTTCAGATCGCCGACCGGTTCGGTCTCGTAGATCGAGGATTGGCGCACGACCCTGGTGTCCGGGATCGCAGCTATACGACCAATCGCCTCGCGATAATTGGCGGCTCGATCGCCTAGATTACTGCCTATTCCGATGAAAGCCCGATTGGGCATCCTCGCCGTTTACAACCGTAGCGCTTTTAGTCGGTCCACCGCCTCGACCAACCGTTCGCTCGACACCGTAAGCGAAAAGCGAACGTACCCCTCACCACCCTTACCGAATCCGGAGCCAGGCGTAATTGCGACCCCGGCTTCCTTCAACACGCGCTCGGTAAACGATACCGATGTGTAGCCACGTGGAACTTTTGTCCAGACATAGAAAGTCGCGCGCGGCAGTTCGCATTCGAGCCCGAGCGCTCTCAGAGCGCCAACCAGCACGTCGCGCCGCTCTTTGTAGATTGCACAATACTCGGCGAGCCTGTCGCCGTCGCCTGCTTCAAGGCCGGTGATCGCAGCCTCCTGGATCGCCTGGAAAACGCCGGAGTCCATGTTGGTCTTGACCTTGCCCAGTGCGCCGACCAACTGCGGGTTGCCAATCGCGAATCCCACCCGCCACCCGGTCATCGAGAAGGTCTTGGACAACGAATGGAATTCGATCGCACATTCGCGCGAGCCTTCGGCCTGGAACACGCTCGGCGCGCGGTAGCCATCGTAGGCTATTTCCGAGTAAGCGCTGTCGTGGGCGAGGATGATGTCGTTCTTCAGGCAAAATTTGACCGCATTCTCAAAGAACGGGAGTTCGATTGTCGCCGCGGTCGGATTGTTCGGATAGTTCAGCCACAGCATCTTGGCCCGGCGCGCCACTTCCGGCGGAATCGAGCCGAGATCGGGAACAAATCCGTTTTCCTTTTTGAGGGTCAGGAAATACGGCTCGCCGCCGTTGAAGACACATCCCGAGTAATAGACCGGATATCCGGGATCGGGAATTAGCACGATATCGCCGGGATCGACGACCGCGGTCGAAAAATTCGCGATGCCTTCCTTTGATCCGATCAACGCGCAAACCTCGCGCTCTGCGTCGAAACTCGCGCCGAAGCGGCGCTTGTACCAATCAGCGGCGGTCTGGCGGAATTGCGGCAGGCCTTCGTAGTCGGGATAGCGATGATTTTTAGGCTCGTCCGCAGCGCGCTTCAGACTCTCGACGATATGGCGCGGGGTGGGCAGATCCGGGTCGCCGATTCCGAGGCTGATTACGTCAACGCCTTTGCTCTGGACCTCCTTCTTCAGGCGGTCAAGTTCGGCGAACAGGTAGGGCGGTAAAAGACCCAGTCGGGAAGCAGTCTTAATTTGCACCTGTCGAAGCAGCCTCAAAAACCGGTAATCTACACGTAAGTAACATACTTTCTGAACTGCCGAAACTGCCTGCCATAGTAAATCAGTGTTCTCCGCCAATGGGAATCCACAGGCCAGCCACGTCGGCCTCTCAACTTCGCCGATCGCGTTGCGGTCGCTAGCATTAAATTTACTTGATTAGCCACAGTCGTATTGTTAGAAATTTTAACTATCGAGCGCTGGCGCACTGCCGGCCTTCAGGACTATTCAGTGAAAACGCTTTTCTTTTGTCTCTGAGAAGCTCGGTTTCTGCGGATACGTTTGGTCGTTCGGCGATCCGTTCCGAGCGCCGCGCGGTTCGATGAACTGCTCTGTGCGGCCGTAGCCTTGAGCCTTCTGTCGTGAGCATGAATCGCATAGTGCTTCCGCTTGCCCTGCTCCTGCTCAGTTTCGGAGGCGCCGTGATTGCGCTCTCGGAGCGGCCATGGGCGCCGCGCGCAGACGTCGTTCAACCAATCCCCTTCAGTCATCGAATCCACGCCGGGGTCAACAAGATCCCATGTCAGTACTGCCATGCTTATGCGGGTCGGTCGTCGGAGCCGGGTGTTCCAGCGGTCGCGCGATGCGTGGGATGCCACGGCAACGGAATTGTCGGCGGCGGAATCCAGCCGGTCACGCGTCCGTGGACCGACGACGTGCAGCCGCCGTTCGAAATCCAGTGGAACCGCGTGTACACGCTGCCCGACTTCGTCCGCTTCACGCATCGTCCGCATATCCACGCCGGAGTCCAATGCCAAAGCTGTCATGGCCCGGTCGACACGATGGATCGCATAGTGCCGGTCGTTGAAATCAACATGGGCTTCTGCGTCGATTGCCATACCCAGCGCAGAGCCACCCTCGACTGCGTTGGATGTCATCACTGAGGCCGGGAGTTACATGCGAGACGGAATGTCATTATCGAGGCGATCGTTCATCAAGCTGGCCGCAACCGCGGGCGCAGCGGCGGCGATCCCTGGCTGCGAACCGGCCGCGCGTAAGCTGATTCCATATGTAGTGCCCGACGAGAATGTCGTCCCGGGTGTTCCGAGTTTCTTCGCGACGACCTGCTCGGAGTGCTCCGCCGGATGCGGCGTTATCGCGCGCATCAGGGAAGGCCGGGTTATCAAACTGGAAGGAAATCCCGCCGATCCAATCGGCCAGGGTTCTCTCTGTGCTCGCGGCCAAGCGGCGCTGCAAGGCCTCTACAATCCCGATCGCGTAGCACATCCGCAAATTCGCCAAATTCTAGATGACCACGGCGCACTTCGGACCGCTTCATGGGATGAAGCCGGGCAACTGCTTAATCAACGGCTCGCGGCGGCGTCGAAGGCGGGCAAGGATCGCGTCGCCTTCCTCGGTGCGCCCCAGGGTCCGAGCTTCGCCAAAATCGTGCGTGCGTTTCTCGGCGCGTATGGATCAGGATCATCACGCGCAATATTTTACGAGCCCGTCAATCACGAACCGGCCCGTAGCGCGGCGAAAATACTTTTCGGCAGGCGCGATCTGCCGGCCTATCGCATCGACCAGGCCGAGGTCCTGATCTCATTCGGCGCGGATTTTCTCGAGACCTGGCAATCGCCAGTCGAATACGCGCGCCAGTACTCGCTCTTCCGCGCGCCGCGCAAGAGTCGTGGCAACCTGACCATCGGCCGCGCGACCTACGTGGGCCCGCGGCTCAGCATGACCGCGTCGAAGTGCGACGACTGGATTGCCGCGCCGCCGGGCGCCGAAGCTGAGGTCGCGTGGAGCGTGCTGAATGTTGTG
>JBGPNU010000074.1:0-11550 GCA_041487675.1 Binatus sp. (SeqCode) | reverse complement strand
GATCTTTCAATGCGGATGGCGGCACGTAGCGGGTGCGCGTGATTGTCGCATCGGTCAGTTCATCGGCGGAACGCTGGCTCGGGGCGTCGAAGTGCCTAATCGAGGTAATCAGATCGTCTTCGAGCTCGATGCGGATTGGATTGCGATAGAGCGGGGAGAACGCGTCGATGATGCCGCCGCGCACGCTGAAGTCGCCGGGCTCTTCGGTCCGCGGCACCCGCTGATATCCGCATGACGAGAGTGCGTCGATCAGCGCGTCGAGATCGAGCCGGTCGCCGATAGCGACTGTCACGATCGATTCGTTGAAGCTCGGACGCGGAATCGTGCGCGTCATCAGTGCTTCCGCCGAAGTGACGATGAGCGGCGATTCCTGGCGGAGCATCGCGAACAGCGCGGCGAGCTGCGAAGCCTGTGCGTCGGGCGGCGGCGACAATTGCGCCATGGGCTTGACTTCCCACGAGCGGAGCAGATGCACGCGACGAGTGGCGGCGTCATCCTCGAGCGACTCAGACAGAAAGAACGCGGCTTCTCCGGCGAGCGCTTCAGCCTCGGCGGCAAGCGAAGTGATCGCTACAATCGGGCGGCGAAGGCGGAGCGCCATCTCACGAAGCATCAGCGCGCCGGCCGCGCCACGCAGACCCATAACCGGGAAGCGGCGCTCGTTGTTCGCGGCGAGACGGGCTTCGAGTTCGCCGGCGGCTTCTTTAAGGCTTCGATCCAAGTTTCGCGTTCCCAATGCGCAAATTCGCCCTCCGGCGACGCGCGCAAGGAGCGCACATGCCGGTAGCGTCACGGAAAATGATAGCAGAAAGCGCGCCGCGAACGCGCGTGGCGTCGCTTCAACCGGACGGCGTCAATTCTTCCGCAGCAGCGGAAACGTGATAAGCGCGGGCGGTACTGAAGGAACAATCGTGAAATGAAATCGCGAGCTGAACATCGCTCTGAACGCGAGCCACGATCTAGTGAGTGAAGCTATTGGCGGGGGCCGCGTTGGCGATCGGCTCGCCGACGGCGCCGACCTTTACCGCGATTTTGATCGTCTTATGTGCCCTGCCGTCCGGCCGTATCACCGTCAGATACATCGTATCACCGGGCTTGAGCCGCGCCATCGCGGTTTCCAGATCGCCCTGGTCGCGCACGCGCCGGTCGTCAACCGCGACGATCAGATCGCCACCCTGACCGAGTGCCCCGCCCTTCTCGAGCAGCGGCATCACGAGCATATTAAGAGGAGCGAGCATCGTGGCCGCCGTCGTTCCCGCGGCGCCGATGGCGGTCATGCCGGTCTTCGCCTGCAATCCTGCTTGAGCGGCCGGACTGTTCGGATCGACGGTCTCAACTTCGAGGCCATGCTCTTCCATGCCGAGGTAGCACTGGGTCGTGTACCGAACTGTGATTCCCAGGTAGGGCCTGCGATGCGGCCGGAAGTTTTCGCCGTTACCGTTGCCGTCGGAATTGCCGGTGTCGTTCTCAGTTTTGGGGCGGAAGTTCGGCTCGACGGAGGCGTTATCTTCGCCGGGACGGAAATTGCGGTCGCCGGGGATTTCCTGGACGCCCGGTTTCGGCATCCGCGCACCGGTCTGCGGCGCTATCTCCAGCGTCGCGTCGTCGCTGCCTTGCCCTGCGGTGGCGGGATTCGCGGAATCTTCACCGCTCTGGGAGCCAATTTGCGCGCCCGACGAACCATCGGTCTGCTGGGCAACCGCAAAATGAGACAGAACTATTGTGAGGGCGGCAGCCGCAGTTAGCGTGATGATTTTGTGCAACTTCATTTTATCCGGCCGGTCTTCATTTTATCCGACGGGCCATCGATCGGCGAATCTTTTCGAATCATAAGCCCGCCGCACGATCTGCTCAAGCCGACGATTTCTCCTTGAAGGCGGCGCTACAGCATGCGAAAGTTTCGTGCGTCTATCGGCCATGAAAATTATCTCGACAGTTGCATTGCAGCCGGCGCATCGCGCGGCGATCTCCAGCGCCGTCGCGGGCGCTGAAATTGTCGATCGACAGTGCCGCACGCCGGAAGAAATAAGCGAACTCGTGAGCGCCGGATGCGACGTGCTGCTGACGTTTCGGATGCCAAATGACGTTACGGATCGGGCGCGCGGACTCAAGTGGATTCAACTCCTCAGCGCGGGCGCCGACCACGCGCTGGCCGGACCGCTCAAGGCCAGTACGATTCCAGTCACCACGGCGAGCGGGATCCATGCGACGCCGATCGCGGAATACACGCTGGCCTCGATGCTGTCGTATGCGCATCGGATTCATCTCGCGATTCGTGCGCAGGTGAGGCACGAGTGGATGCGGTCGGGACGCTTCATGGCGAGCGTCGATGAAATTCGCGGGCTGACGCTCGGAATCATCGGCTACGGATCGATCGGACGCGAGACGGCGCGACTCGGCCAGGCATTCGGAATGAAGGTGCTCGCGCTGAAGCGCGACCCGGCGGTGCGAACTGATCCGGGGTGGTGTCGGGCCGGTCTCGGCGATCCCGCGGGCAGGATCCCGGAGCGTTTTTTCGGTCCCGGCCAGCGCGAGGAGATTCTCCGCGAGAGCGATTACGTTTCGGTTACGCTTCCGCTGACGGAATACACGCGCAAATTTATCGGTGTGCGCGAATTCAGCGCGATGAAACCGAGCGCATACCTTGTGAACATCGGGCGCGGCGAGGTCATCGACGAGCATGCGATGGCTGACGCGCTAACGACGGGCCGCATTGGCGGCGCTGGGCTGGACGTCTTCGAGCACGAGCCGCTGCACGCGTCGAGTCCGCTCTGGGAGCTGGAGAACGTGATACTTACGCCGCATATCTCGGGCGCGAATCGCGGTTACATGGACAAGGCGTGTGAGCTGTTCACCGAGAATCTGAAACGATTCGCCTCGAATCGCCCGCTGTTGAACGTGGTCGATCCAAAGCTTGGATACTGACCCCCTTCTGTAACGGGCGAGGTATCAGAAAACGAACTACCGAGACTGCAACGCGGCGAGAAAGCGTCCCTTGAGATCGTCGAATGGGCCGTTGGACATGAAGAGCGCAACGTCGCCCGAGCGCGTATCGGAGAGCATCCGCTCGAGGATCTGATCGTTTGAATCGGATGCGAGCGCGACCGGACCGCGGGCGCTGATCGATCTCGCGAGTGCGTCAGTCGCGAGACGCTGACCCGGCGGAATCGGATCGTTTTCCTTGAAATAGACGGGGCCCAAATATACGCGCGATGCACGATCGAAAGCCGCCGCGAATGTATCCTGAAAGACATTGCGGCGCGCGGTATTCGAGCGCGGCTCGAAAGCGGCGAGTATTCTGCGGCCGGGGAACCGCTCTGAGATCGCCTCGATGGTTGCGCCGATCGCGGTCGGATGATGCGCGAAATCATCGACGACCGTCACTCCGTTCGCTTCGCCGATCACCTGCTGGCGGCGAACGACGCCGGTGAACGACTTGAACCCGCTTAAAATCTCGGGGTCTGAAACTCCGAAGGCGCTCAGCAGAACGTAAACGCCGAGCGCGTTGGCAACATTCATCCGGCCGCCCATGGGCAGGTGGACCGCTTCGACAATTCGTTTTCCGCCGCGGGTGATCGAAAACTTCGCGCCCTCGGCGCCGATTGAGATCCCGGTCGCGCGATATTCTCCTTCGCGCAGACCGAAGCTGAGGCGCCGCGCGCGCGCCGTGCTGCTAACCTCGACGGCGTGAGGGAAGTCGGCGCATACCGCGAGCACGCGCGAGGAATCGAGCTGACCGACCAGCGCGCGGAAGCTCGCTTTCACATGTTCGAGGTCGCGATAGATATCGGCGTGATCGAATTCGACCGCGGTGATGATCGCGCCGTGGGCATGGTAATGCAGAAACTTGGGGCCCTTGTCGAAAAATGCGGTGTCGTACTCATCGCCCTCGATCACGAAGTCGGGACCCGCGCCAATTCGGTAATTCGATCCGAAATCGTTTGCGACTCCGCCAACCAGCATTGAGGGATCGCGTCCCGCGGCATGCAGCACGTGCGCCATCATCGCGGTTGAAGTGGTCTTGCCGTGCGTCCCCGCGACCATGAGCACGCGCCGATCCTTCAGAAAGAAATGCCACAGCGCCTCGGGCATCGAGAGATATGGTATCGGCGAGTCGAGCAGCGCTACCGCCTCGGGATTGCTGCGCATGATCACGTTGCCCACGACCACCAAGTCGGGCGCTGGCGACAAGTTGGCGGGCGCAAATCCATGGACGACCTTGACGCGCGAGTTGCGCAGCAATGACGCGGTGGGCTCGTAGAGCTGATTATCGGAACCGGTAACCGTGAGGCCGCGCTCGGTGAGCATCCCGGCCAGGGCCGCCATCGCGGTGCCGCCGACTCCGATCAGATGCACGCGCTTTGCAACGGCGGGAACCCGCGCGAGGCGTGCGGATCTCTCGGAATCAGCCACCGTTGATTGCTTCCATGATCAGGTCGTGAATTTTCGGGCGGAACTCGCGAATCGCCTGATTGTCGCGGCGCGGATGGACGCGATTGGTGAGCATCGAGATCGCAATTTCGCTTTCCGGTTCGATCCAGAGCGACGTGCCGGTGAATCCGAGGTGACCCACGGCACTGCGCGAGAGCAGATGCCCCGCACTGGATCGCTCGAGTGACGGAGTGTCCCATCCAAGCGCCCAGGTCGAGCCGCCAACGGTGGTATCGCGGGTCCAAAACTCGCGAATTATTTTCTGTGGCACAAAATCCGAGCGTCCGGCGTAGCAGGCAATCAGCTCGCGAGCGATGCGATCGACCTCGCGCACCGGCGCGAACAAGCCGGCGTGGCCGGCGACTCCGCCCATCGCAAACGCGTTCTCGTCATCGACTTCGCCAACCAGCAGGCGCTTGCGGGAGGGACAGACTTCGGTGGGCGCAAACATGTCGGCGACCGGCTCGAGCCGGCGCGAGCGGACTAGAGATATGTCGATATAGTCGGTGGCGCGCAGCCCGAGTGGACGGAAGATTTTTTCGCGGCAGAAGCGGTTGAGCGCGACGCTCGCGAGCTTTTCGATGGTTTCGCCAAGCGCAATGAAGCCGAGGTCCGAGTAAATCGCTTTGGTCGCGGGCGGAGCGTCAAGCTTCTCGCGATGGATCTCCTCGTAGGTGAACTCCTTGGCGCCGGAGCTCGCCATGAAGTTGACGCGTCCGCCTTTTTCGATCTCCGCGATGCGTTGGTAGAAGGGACGCCACGCCGGCAAGCCCGAACAATGCGCCAGGAGATGACGAAACGTGATGGTGCTTTTGCCATGCACACCGAAGTTCGGAAAGATACGCGTAACCCGGTCGTCGAGGCGGAACTTGCCGTCGCGCGCGAGGATCATCACGGCGACGGTGGTCGCAATCGCCTTGGTCAGCGACGAGAGATCGTAAACGGTGTCGATTTTCGCGGGAGAACGATCCGGCTCGATCGATCGAAATCCGAACGCACCCTCGAACGCGACATCGGCACCCCGGCGAACCACAACGGTTGCGCCAGGAATTACTCCTTTCTCGACCGCGTCGTTAAAAGACCGTTCGACGTCGCTCCAACCCAACCTGCGTCCTCCTCTGCAACTAGCTCGCGACGGCCGGCTCCGTGAAGACGATTCGGCGCGCGGCCGAATCGATTCGCGCTTCGACGCCGAATGGAATCGTGAAGTTTTCGGTGCCATGTCCAGCCTCAATGCCATAGAGCACCGGGCATCCGAGGCCGGCGGTCTGCTCTGCGACGAAGCGCGCGATCAGCCGGTTCTCCGACTCGTCGCCGTCGATCGCGCGAATCGCGCCGAAAACAATTCCGGCAACTCGCGCGAGCGCGCCCGCCTGCCGCAACTGCACAAGCATCCGGTCAATTCGATACGCCTTCTCACCGGTGTCTTCGAGGAACAATATTCGGCCGTCGAAGTTCGGCGCGTATGGCGTGCCGATAGTCGCGACCAAAACGGAAAGGCAGCCGCCGATGACCTCGCCGTGCGCACTGCCCGGATGAACGGCCTCGCGCGCCTCGAGCTCGAAGCCGGCGAGTTCGCCGTTCAGCAGGCGTTGCATGTGCTCGAGCGAGCGCGGGCTAAGTCCGCGTGCGAAATCCATCGCTACCATCGGTCCGTGAAACGAAACCATGCCGGCGAGATCGACCAGCGCGTTCAATAGAAAGGTGGCATCGGAGAAACCAACGAAGACCTTGGGCGTCCTGGCGATCGCGTTGAAATCGAGCAAGGGCATCAGCCGGCCGCATCCATAACCGCCACGCGCGGAAAAAATTGCTTTGACGCCGGGATCGGCGAAGCAGGCCTGAAGTTCGCCTGCCCGCTCGCGATCGTCGCCGGCCAGGACTCCGGAGCGTGCCAGCACCCGCTCGGACACCTTGACCCGAAATCCCATCGAGGCGAGCAGGTTCACGCCTCGCTCGAGATGCTCGCGTTCGATAGCCGCGGCGGGTGCGACGACTGCGATTGTATCGCCGGACTTGAGCGCGGCAGGTTTGATTGCTTTACGATTCACGCCGTGTCTCAGCGGAATCTTACCAGAAGGCGGATGCCAACGCCCATGAGTTATGTGGAGAGCGGCGTTTCGCCGCGCCTGCGGCGCAGCGCGAGAAAGACCGGAACTTGCAGCATCGCGAGCATCCCCGCGCCCTGCCATGCGGAACCCACGCCGGCGGCGTCCACGATCAGTCCCTGCACGGGCAGGCCCGCAGTCGCGCCGAAAGTCGCAAACGTGCTGCCGAATGAAAGCAGGGTCGCGCGATTGTCGCCCTCGATCTGCTCGTTCAACCAGCTCTGATAGACCGGTCCGGCGGCGCCGCCGCAGAACTGCGCAGCCATGAACATCGCGAACGCTAGGCCGACCCTGCCCGCGGCCAATCCTCCCGCCAGCAGCACCGCGCTGCTGATCGCGACATTCCAGGTCATGTATAGTGCGCGCTGCTCACGCGCCCACCGCATCCGCGAAACCATTTCGGCGCCCGCGATCTGTGCGATGCTGAAGAGGCAGAAAATCCATCCGATGACTTCGATTCCCGAACCGAGCCGGGCGTGAAAATACGGTTGCCACTCGGACCAGTAGGGCACCCACGCCGCCGCCGAAATCAGCGAGGCGAGCGCCAACAGGAACACCCCGTGGCTTGAGAAACCGGCCCGGGTGCCGGCGAACATCCGCCGGCGCACCTCGGCGCCCGCCGCACGCATCGAAAACTGTTTCGCGGTTCGAGTGGGGCCGTCCATCAGTATGAGGCCGACCGCGCCGGCTACGATCCACCCGATCGTTCCGAGCAGGAACGGAATCGCGAGGTCAATGCGTGCGGAATATGCGCCAGCGAGCGCGCCGGTCATCGCGCCAATGCGAAAAATTTGTGCGACGCGCGAGAAAATTCGATCTTTCGCGCCTTCGAATCCGGCCGCGTCGAGCGCGTCAACCGCCCAGGCATCGATCGCGCCGTTGCCGAAGGTGGTCGCGATGCCGTCGATAATCTCCGCCACGATGAAGTGCCAGTAATGATACGAGTAGAAGTAGAGGATGAACGCGGCGGCATGCAACGCGCATCCGAGCACGACGGAGATTCGCCGGCCGATTGCGTCGGCGAACGCGCCGGTCGGTACATCGGTCAAAAACGTGACGAGAAAATAGGTCGCCGCGACGGTGTTGACCTGGAACTGGTTCAGACCGCGCGAGCGAAGGAACAGCGGGTAAATCGCGAAGATGAACGATGGCGCGAAGGCGTAGAAACCCCAGACGCAGTAGTAACGGCGCGTGATCGATCGAATCGGCGCGCGCGCTTCTCGCGCCGGATCCATTTTCGCTTCCGGTTTCATCAGTTGACAGTTTCGACCTGGATTTCGGCCGCACCGGAAATTTCGCCGACCGAACCAACCACCGATACCGCAAGTATGCCGGCCGTGACCCAGAGACCTGCCGCGCCGATCGCCATCGTTGCGCGAAGCCCGATCGCTCCGCCCGCGATTCCGGCGACGAGCTGTCCGGCAAGGACGCTCGCGAGGCCGAGAAAGCGAAGGCTCGCGTTCACGCGACCGAGTACCGGTCTCGGCGTAATCGCCTGAATCAGGCTGACCGCGTTGATGAAATAGATCGTCGCGGCCGAGTCACCGATTAGCTGTTGCGCGACGAGTAGTGCGACCGAAACGAAGCCGGACCCGTGGGCTATCGGCAGCAGCATCAGCGCGGCGCCATTGATCGCGACGCCCGCGGCAATCGCCATTCCGGTGCCGAGAGCGTCGGCGGTGCGTCGCGCGGCAAGCGCCCCGAACAACGAGCTGGCTCCCCCAACCGCGAAGATCACGCCGAGAATTCCGGGCTTGAATCCGAGGCTGTTCACGACGAACAGCATGTATAGCGTCGAGACCAGGCTGTTCGAGAATCCGCCTACGATGGCATTGACGCCAAACGCGCGAAGACGCCGATCGGAAAAGATCAAGCGCGCGCCGTCGGCGATCTCGCGAGATACGCTGGTGTCCCTGGCGCGAGGCGCGGGGACGGGCTCGGGCGTGCGGATGAGCGCGATTGCGAGAGCCGAGGCGAGGAACGAGATCGCGTCGATTAAAATCGCAAACGGCGCGGTCAACCATTGGACGAGCCAGCCGGAAAGGCCGAAGCCGGCGGCCTCGGCGACGCCGGCGCTGGCGGTGAGCTTGCTGTTCGCATCGAGCAGATCTTCGCGGTTCACCAATGAAGGTAGGTAGGAGCGATAGGCGACAGCGAAGAAGAGATCGAGCACCGCGTCGGCGAGCATCACCGCGTATAGCTGGGTCATCTTGAGCGCGCCGAAAATCGCGGCCAACGGAATCGTGCCCAGGATTATGGTGCGGCCGATGTCGGCCGCGATCAGGATCGGGCGGCGGCGGAGGCGATCGACCCACACACCGACGAACAGGCTCAGCACGAGCGTCGGCACGGTTCCCGCCGCAGCGAGCAGACCAATCTGTAAGGGCGTCGCTCTCAGCGCGATCACGGCGGCGAAACTGATCGCGACGTCACCCATCCGGGTGCCGAATAGCGACACGGTCTCGCCGGCCCATAGCTTCATGAAGTCGCGATGTCGGAAGAGTACGCTCCGGCGCCGCGCCGCGGCGTGATTTGATTCAGTATTGTTTTCGATCGTGTCCATGGAGATTCCATCGCGCAATTCGGTCGCGCGAAAAAAGAAAGAGCCCCGGGCTTCGACGCCCGAGGCTCTTTCAAGCCAGAGTTCGAAGTATCCTTCACCCAGTAGGGGTTTGGCTGTTGTTGGTGAAGGTGACTGTCATTGGATATTCGCGGGATACTCGCGTTCTGGCGAAGTGCCGAGATTATTGCCGCGCCGCGTTGGAGTCAAGCATACTATGCGCTCGGTAGTGGCAAGTTTCGATCTCTAGGGGCAACCCATCCGCTGACGAAAGGCTAAAGACCAATACTGAAGTCGGTTAACATTCCACTTTCCAGTTTGGAGGCGTTCCGTCGCCCTGGCCAAAACGTTAGGCCCTTCTTCGCTAATCTCCCAGGCATCGCGGTAGATCAGCTTCTTGAGCCATCCCTCATCGATAGCATCGCGCCGGGCTTGCGCAAGTTCTGTCTTCCACGCGGGTTCCTGTTTTGATTCGTAAAATTCAAGTAGCTCAGGAGTCAGATTCAGATAGCCACATTTCTCGATGTGACTTTCTACCTCACGCTTGGAAGGGATTCGGTCATTTAGGTCTTCGAGGGTCGCCAATAGAACGATCACAAATTGACCTCTTCGGCTGAAATATCCATTGGTGGTTATCCTTCAGTTCACAAGCGCTCCGATCTCCTCGATTGACCACAAGTGATCCGATACACCAGGGCGCCACGCCACTCGAAGCAGACGCCGGGCGATTCGTTAGGTCTCGGCCTCCGAAAAGATCTTCCGAATCACTTCGGCTGCTTCAAAGAAGCGAGGGAAGACTTGAAGACTAACAAGGACATTTTCTGGATGAGCAGATGGTGGGTTTTCTCGCGGATGACCGAGGTCGTTCCGCTGCGCGCGAAGCAAGTCATAGATGGCGGTGACCGTTAGGCACGCGTTGTCAGGGAAACCCAGCGGTCCGTTCCTTTGAAGTTCACCGAATTTCGCGTGTAGCCAGTCGAGTTTCGGCTTGATCTGATAGCGTTCCATCAACTTACCGAAGGTCGCCTTTTCGGCAGTATCAGTGAGTGACTTGAGTGTTGCTTCGCAGAGGAGAAGGAATACGCGCTCGGCGGCGATTCCTAACATTACCGACGCTGCCACGAAGTTTCCGCGCTCGAATGAGCGGAGACTTTCGGTGAGATAAGCGACTACGGTCTGGTCTGGATTCTTCGTTAGCTTTCCAAGTCGTATGAGGTACCCGGACTCATCGTACACTGGCCACTCGCCAGTCTTGACGAACCTCCTTCCGAAGGCGGTTAGGTGGAAAAAAGGGAGTTCGGCGTTAGATAAATTAAACCCAGGAGCTAACACACCAGTTGTGAGAAAATGCCAACATACCTCACCAGCGTAGTAGGCGAACTGGCCTAGCTGCTGTCCTTGCATCTCGACATATGGAAGGAACCCTTCCCCTGTTGGATCAAGATAATTCCAAGAAGCATCGTCTCGCAGTCGTTGAATCACTGCATGTCTGACGATGGTCAGGTCAGGGTTCTTGAAGTCGAAGTCTACTTTGGCCATTTGTTCCTTAGCTGCCGGTCTGTATCAGTTAACAATCTCGACCGTGGTTCTCAACAACCGCTATTCCTCTACTGAATTATACGGACCGGCGAAACCTTGGTTCAAAATGACCCGCCCCATCCGCTCAGAACTCCAGGATGATCTTGCCGAAATGCTCGCTTGCTTGCATCATGCGATGCGCCGTTGGGGCGTCGGCCGCGGGGAGCACTTTGTAAATCGGCGGACGGAGGCGGCCTGCTTCCAGAGCGGGGCCGAAGCGTTTCAGGAAGGCAGCGACGATTTGTGCTTTTTCCGCGGCCGGACGAGTGCGGAGCGTGGAGCCGAATATTTTCAGATGGCGGCGCAAAACCGCGCTCAAATCGATCTCCGCACGCGGCCCCTTCATCAGGCCGATCAGGACCAGACGGCCGCCATCCGCGAGCGACTCGATATTTCCCGATAGGTATGGGCCGCCGATGCTATCGAGAATCACGTCAACGCCGCGCCCGCCGGTTGCGGTCCTTACGCTTGGTGCGAATGGACCCGAGTTGTAGTTGAGCGCGACGTCGGCGCCGAGCTTCAGGCATTGCTCGCATTTCGGGTCGGAACCGGCGGTGACGATCGAGCGCGCTCGCGCTTCCATCAGCAACAGAATCGAAGCGGTACCGACGCCGCTGCCGCCGCCATGAATCAGCGCGGTCTCGCCGTTTTTGATGCCGGCGAGCATGAAGAGATTCAGAAAAGCGGTCAGAAACACTTCGGGAAACCCGGCGGCTTCCTCGAAGCTTAGCGACCGGGGAATCTTTATCGCCGAGCCGTGATGGACCGCGGCTTTTTCCGCGTAACCGCCGCCCGGCAGCAACGCCATCGCGCGGTCGCCGACCTTCCATCCGGTGACCGCAGCGCCGACCGCAATCACTTCGCCGGCGCATT